>CAZDMM010000015.1:21982-24524 GCA_964505845.1 uncultured Caldilineaceae bacterium | reverse complement strand
CGTTGATGTGCTTTCCCACAGCCGCGCTCCTGTCGTGGTTCCCTCCGGCTCCTGCGCCGATATGATTATTCACCACTACCCCGAAATTCTGGCCGGCGATCCGGCCTACGCCGCCAAAGCCGCCGAGGTGGGCCAACGAACTTACGAGTTCACCCAGTTTTTGGTGGATGTGCTGGGTGTGACCGACCTCGGAGCTATCGCCTCCGGCTGTCTCACTTATCATGCCTCCTGTCACGGCCTGCGCGGCCTGGGTTTGCGAGACCAACCCCGCCAACTGCTCGCCCACGTTCAGGGAGTAGAGGTGAAGGAACTGCCGGAAGCCGAAGCCTGCTGCGGCTTTGGCGGTCTCTTTGCCGTCAAAATGGGCGACATTTCCGGGGCCATTTTGCAGCGCAAGCTGGACAATATCGAAGCCAGCGGGGCCGACACGGTCGTCGGCGGCGATGTTAGCTGCCTGATGCACATCGCCGGAGGCTTGCGGCGGCGCGGCAGCCGGGTGCGGGTGAAGCACGTGGCAGAAGTGCTTGCAGAAGGCAAGAGAGCAGGGGAGCAGAGGAGCGGGGGAGAATGACTGCGGCCAACGTGACCTTTTACGAGCGGGTGGAAGATGCCTTGGAGGATAAAAAACTCCGGGCGGCGGTGAACCTGGCAACCACCCGCTTTGTGGGCAATCGCGCCAGAGGCATGGCCTCGCTGCCGGAGGTGGAGGCGCTGCGCGACCATGCCCGCCGCATCCGCGCCCACACCCTGGCCAATCTTGACCGCTACCTGGCCCAATTTGCCGAAAATGTGGAACGCTTGGGCGGGCACATCTGCTGGGCCGCTACCCCGGAAGAGGCCAATCGCTACGTAGTCGAGTTGGCCCAGGCGCGCGGCGTCAAATCGGTGGTCAAATCCAAATCCATGATCAGCGAGGAGTTGGAGCTTAACCACGAACTCGAAGCCGCCGGGGTGCGGGTGGTCGAAACCGACCTGGGCGAATATATCATCCAATTGGCCCACGAAAAGCCGTCTCATATCATTGCCCCGGTCATCCACAAAAGCCGCCAGCAAATTGCCGACCTCTTCCGCGAGAAAATCGGGGCCAGCGAGGCCGACCTGGCCGACGTACCCAGTATGACTGCCCTGGCCCGACGCCTGCTCCGGGCCGACTTTTTGCAGGCCGACATGGGTATCAGCGGGGTCAATTTTGGCGTGGCCGAGAGCGGCAGCATCTGCCTGGTGACCAATGAAGGCAACGGCCGCCTGACCACTACCGTGCCGCGCATCCACGTGGCGATGATGGGCATGGAACGACTCGTCCCCACCCTGGAAGATTTGGGGGTGATGCTGCAACTGTTAGCCCGCAGCGCCACCGGCCAAAAGTTGAGCGTCTACAGCAACATTATCACCGGCCCCCGGTGGAGAGGCGAGGAGGCGAAGAGCGGAGGAGGCGAATCAGCGAATCGGCGAATTAGCGAATCTCCAATCTCTAATCTCCAATCAGAACCCGATGGCCCCGACGAACTGCACATCGTCATCCTTGATCACGGGCGCAGCCAAATTTTGGGCAGCGAGCTGGCCGAGATTTTGTACTGCATTCGCTGCGGCGCATGCCTGAATATTTGCCCGGTCTACCAGCAAATCGGCGGGCACGCCTACGGCAGCGTTTATCCCGGCCCGGTGGGGGCAGTGCTGACCCCCGGTCTGTACGGCATCGGCCCCTGGAACGAGCTGCCCCACGCCAGCAGTTTGTGCGGCGCGTGCCGCGAGGTTTGCCCGGTGCGGATTGACATCCCGCGCATGCTGCTCAAGCTGCGCAACGAGGTTACCCAGGCGGGACACGCCCCGACCTGGCTGAAAATAGGGATGAAGTTGTATCGCTTTGGGGTGGTTCACCCCTGGTTGTACCGCTTCGGCGGGCAGATGTCGTGCTGGGCCACCCGGCTCTTGGCTAAAAATGGCTGGATCAGCCAACTACCCGGCCCGGTCGCTGCCTGGACGGACTACCGAGACTTTCCGGCCTTTGCCCCCAAATCCTTCAGTCAGCGCTGGAAAGAAGAAAGAGGAAACTAAGGGAACCGGACAGTTCCTTCAGTTTCCTTAGTTCCCGTTTTTAAAGGAGTCAACATGACCAACATTCGCATCTGTTTGGCCGGAGCCACCGGCTGGGCCGGTTCGGCCCTGGCCCAGGGCATCTTTGCCGCCCCCGATCTGGAGCTTGTCGCCGCCGTTTCTCGCAGCCATGCCGGGCAGCTTCTTGAGGAAGCCATTGGCCTTAAAGGACTCGCCGCGCCTGTTTTCGCTATAGCAGACGAGGCGCTCCAAACTCAGCCCGATGTTTTTGTGGAATACACCAAACCTGATGTGGCCAAAGCTCATATTTTGGCGGCGCTCAGGAGCGGCGCTCACGTGGTCGTCGGAACATCGGGATTGAGTAGTGAGGAGTATCAAGAAATTAACGAGGTCGCTCGAGAAGTCAAACGCGGAGTTTTGGCCGTAGGCAACTTTGCCCTCACCGCCGTGCTGCTGCAAAAGTTTGCCGAAATCGCGGCTAAATATA
>CAZDMM010000015.1:0-21972 GCA_964505845.1 uncultured Caldilineaceae bacterium | reverse complement strand
CATTGATTATGCGCCTGCCGGCAAAAAAGATGCGCCCAGCGGCACCGCGCGTGAGTTAGCCAACCGCCTGGCCCAGGTGCAAGAGTCGCAGCTTGATGTTCCGCTGGAGGCCACTGTTGGCCCCAAGGAAAGCCGGGGAGTCCGGCTGAATGGCTCCCAGGTTCACTCGGTGAGATTGCCGGGGTATATCATCTCAATAGAGGCAATTTTTGGGATGCCGGATCAGAAGTTAATTTTGCGGCAAGAGTCAGGCTCAAGCGCAGAGCCTTATGTCAATGGGGCGCTGTTGGCCATCCGCAAAGTGAGCACATTAGTGGGCCTCCACCGCGGGCTTGACAGCGTGATGGAATTTTAAGCTGAGTTTTAATGAAAGAACAATTTCTGGCCCGCCTCAAACAGAATTTGCCTCAGGCCCATCTGCCAGCCGCCAGTCCGGAGCATCCCGGCTCATTCCGGGGATACAGCTACACCACGGACGCGCCGGCAGCGCAGTTGGTAAAGAGCTTTACCAGGGAGTTGGAGGCTCTCTCCGGTCATGTGCATGTTCTGGCCGAGACCGAGTCTATTGCGCCTACGATTTTGCAGATTTTGGAAAAACATGGGGCAAAACAAATCATAAGCTGGGACGACGCCTCGTTGGGGCTGCCCTGGCTGGCGCAGGCCGGCATTGCAATTGAGGATGGTATCATCCCGGCCGACCCGGCCGGTCGCCGGGCCAAAATGGCTCAATTGGATGGGGTGCTGGTCGGGCTGACCGGGGCGCAGGGCGGCCTGGCCGATACCGGCAGCCTGGCCGTCATCAGCGGGCCGGGCCGGGGACGTTTGGCTTCGCTGCTGCCGCCGGTGCATATCGCGCTTTTGTCCGCGCAGAACCTTTACCCTTCACTGCCCGCTTTTCTGGCCGCTCATCCCCAAGCCGCTACCGAGGGCAGCAACCTGGTCTTCATCACCGGCCCCAGCCGCACCGCCGACATCGAGTTGACCCTGAGCATGGGCGTCCACGGGCCGAAAGAGATCCACGTGCTCATCACCCCGTAGCCAGGTAACCGCTAACCGCCGACCGCCCAGGCAAGAGGGAGTCTCTTTGTAAACAAGTTTAGAGCATCAATGCTGCTGGCGCAGCAGGTGCAGCAGGGCCAGGGCGTAGGCTTCACTCGCCCCAAACGCCTCAAAGTCCAACCGCTCCCCCCGAAAGTGAATCTCACAGCGATAGCCGTCGGCGGCGCTGCTTAATTGCAAAACAGGTTCCGGCTCGCCCACCAAGCGCTGCTCCAACTGCTCCCGCAACTGGGTCTCGGTGGGCAGCCAGACCAGGTCGGCAATCAGCATGTGATCCAGCGCCCACTCCACCGCCCCATGAAACGTCACCGCCAGTTGACCCTTCAGTACCTCAACCAGCACGGTCATATCGCTGATCACATACACCCCATCGTCCAGGCCCCGCTCAGGAATGGCAAAAAAATCAAGTTTGGCCGGAGTCCAGGGCAGACCTGCCTTTTTCAGTTCTTCAGCCAGGGTTAACGAAAGCATAAAACGATCCTTGTAAAGGATGAGGGCGGAAGGCGGAAGGATGAAAATTTTAAATTCATCCCTCAGCCCTCATCTTTCATCCTTTCACCGTCATCACTATTCCCGCCACCATAAAAATCACCCGGTCGGCGCGAGCAGCCAGATATTGGTTGGCTCGACCCAAAACATCGCGGTAAATCCGTCCCAAAGGATAAGGTGGCACCAAACCCAGGCCCACCTCGTTGGATACAATAATTAACGGCGCATCCCACCGCTGCCAGGCGGCCAACAAATCCTCTAACTCCGCTTGCAGGGCAGCTTCAATGGCTGCCTGGGGCTCGCTTTCCATAGCCAAAAGAAGGTTAGAGGCCAGCAGGGTCAGGCAGTCCAGCAGGATGACATCCGGGCGCGCCTCTACTTTAGCCAGGGCTGCCCCAATGTGGCGGGGCGCTTCCAGGGTGCGCCAGGCCGCCGGTCGAGCGGCCCGGTGAGCGGCAATGCGTTGGGCCATCTCCTCATCGCCCGCTTCGGCGGTAGCAATGTAGAGCACATGCCGGCCCCACTCGGCGGCCAAACGCTCGGCATGATCGCTTTTACCGCTGCGCGCCCCACCGAGGATAAGGGTTATTTTTGGTAACGACAAGTTATCACTCCTGATACGACGAGACGAGGACAGGAGGATATGTTCTCCGTAACATGCCTCGCCGCCCCGCGTCCTCAACTCTCCGAGTCATTATAGCCCAGTTTATTTTAGCCGAAAATGTGGTAGGATAAGAGTTGGAAGGCTGGAAGACTGGAGGCTTGGAGAATGTAACGTAGGTTTATTCCAATCCTCCAACCCTCCAGTCTTCCAGTTAACTACCGACTTTGTACGCGAAAACTCATGAGGGTTCTATAAAGATGATTATTCCCTTTGACTCCATTCCCGGCTTGCAGGTGGGACATGCCCAGGATTTGGCAGCGGCGACGGGCTGCACGGTGGTGTTGACTCCCCAGGGAGCTGTGTGCGGGGTAGACCAGCGCGGCGGCGCGCCGGGAACCCGTGAAACGGATTTGCTGCGCCCCATGCATCTGGTTGAAAAAGTACATGCCGTATTGCTAACGGGCGGCAGCGCCTTTGGCCTGGCCGCCGCCGACGGGGTGATGCGCTGGCTGGAAGAGCGCGGCTACGGCTTTGATACCGGGGTAGCCCGCGTGCCGATTGTGCCGGCGACCGTACTCTTTGACCTGGCGGTAGGCCGGGCTGATATTCGCCCCGATGCGGCTATGGGATACGCCGCCTGTGAGGACGCGGTCAATCCAGGCCATCAGCCCGGCAGTGGGACCATCGGAGCCGGCGCCGGGGCCACGGTGGGCAAGATTCTTGGGCCGGCCAACCAGATGAAAGGCGGGCTGGGCAGCGCCGTGATTGAGGTCGGCGAGGGGGTATGGGTCGGTGCGCTGATGGCCGTTAACTGTTTTGGCGATGTGGTTCACCCGGAAACAGGCCGTATTTTAGCCGGGGTGCGAAAGTTGCCAGAAGATGAATTTGCAGATACCATGTATCTGCTCAAAAAACAGATGACGGTGGGCTTCACCGGCCCTGGGAACACCGTCATCGGCATAGTGGCTACAAACGCCGCCCTCTCCAAAGAAGCGGCCAACAAGGTTGCCCAAATGGCCCATAATGGCCTGGCGCGGGCTGTCCGTCCGGCTCACAGCATGTTTGATGGGGACACCATTTTTGCTCTGGCTACGGCTCAAGCCGGGCCGGCCGAAATCAACCTGATTGGCGCTTATGCGGCTGAAGCGACGGCCTGGGCTATTGTTGATGCGGTGCAGCAAGCCACCTCGCTGGCAGGCGTACCAGCCCTCCGCGATTTGTTAAGCATGGAGCAGTCATGACTACTGCAACTTTAGAAATTGAATTGCAAGATTATGTCCTGGAAGAGGAAATCGGCCGGGGCGACCTGGCCGTAGTCTATCGCGCCCGCCGCCGCTCCGACGGGGCGGCCGTAGCGGTCAAAATGATTGCGCACCAGTTTACCTTTGATGATTATTTTGTCCGCCGGTTTAAAGACATCACCAAACAGACCGCCAAGTTGGAACACCCCCACATCGTCCGCACCTATGAGGCCAAGCAGCAGGGCAGCGTGCTGTATGTAGTCCGGGAGTTGATTGATAACGCCCGCCCTCTGGCCGAGGTGCTGGAAGAAGGCCCTTTTTCCCCCCAGCGGATGCTGATCGTAGCCCGGCAAATAGCCTCGGCCCTGGATTACGCCCATCAAAAATCTATTACGCACGGCGACCTGTCGGCCCAGCGTGTCTACCTGGATGCGGCCGATCAGACCACCGTGGCTGATTTTGGGCAAACTCAGGCCCTGGTTGGCACCAGCCTGGTTAAGCACGGGTACGGGGTTGGCGCGCCGGAAACAATGGCCCCGGAACGGGTGCATGGGCAGGGGCCAAGCCGCCAATCAGATTTGTACTCTCTGGGAATCCTCTGCTACCAAATGCTGACCGGCAAGCCGCCCTTTACCGGCGCTCCGGCGGCGGTGCTGCATGCCCAGGCTTATGAGCAGCCACGCCCGCTGCATCTGGTCAATCCCAATATCCCCGTGCCATTAAGCGAAACCATCAGCCGCATGCTTTCCAAAGGTTTGGAACTGCGCTATATCACCGGGGCAGAATTTGTGCGGGCGCTCTCGGTGGCTATTGAAGGGACGGCCCCGGTGCGCGCCCCGGCCGCCGCCGCCGCCCAACGCAAAGAAGCGGGGCTGCGCTCGTCGCAATCGCTGTGGAAACGGCCCTGGTTTTGGGGCGCCGCCGCAATCTTGCTGGTGGCGCTGCTCCTGGCGGCCGGTTTCTGGGGCGTGTCGTTCCTCAACACCCTGCACCTCCTGGATGTGGCTGGGCCTATTGCGCCGGCGGCCTCCGCTTCTCCTCCCACCGCCGCCCCGAATATCCCGGTCAGCCAGCCTCAAGCTACCAGCGCCGTTGTGGTAGCCGTCCAACCCAGCCCAACCTCTACCCCTGAAGTTACGCCTACCCCCACCGCAACCTCTACCCCAGTGCCGCTGCCAACTCCCGGCGCGCCCACTGTGGCCAAGGACAGTCCCTTTACCAATTTGCGGCTGGCGCATGGCATTAGCGACGACAATCAACCAGTAGATATTGGCACCTCATTTCCGCCCGGCGCTAATCCGGTTTATTTGTTTTTTGATTATGAGGGCATCAAACCAGGTACAGCCTGGGCGCATCGCTGGACATGGGCTGATACCGAGCTAGAAACTTACCAGGATTTTTGGTCAGAAGGATATAAGACCAGTGGCAGCGCCTGGGTTTATTACAATCCCAGCGGCGGCTTTCAGCCAGGCCCTTATAAAGTTACCCTGGAAGTAGCCGGTCAAACGGTGGCAACGGCCACCTTTGTGATCCAACCCGGCCGGCCTTAAATTGACAGCAGCCCGGCTTGTGACTATAATTAGTTAAAATTTAATATCAACCTTCGGGGCAGGGTGAACGGCTAACCGGCCGTAATTCCCGACCGGCGGTAAGGCTGCGGGGGCAGCCAAGCCCGCGAACGCTCACTGGTTCCCAAATTGAAACCCCAAGTTTAATTTGCCCGCTTCGGCGGGGGCAGGCGGTGAGCGCCGATTCAGTGTGATTCTGAAGCCGACGGTATAGTCCGGATGGGAGAAGGTAAACAATAAGAGACCCCTGGTCTTGGCTTGGGTTTGCTCTGAAATATGGCCCCGAAGTACACGCTTGTACTTCGGGCTTTTTTATGACAAAATGACGCCAGGACAGGCTGAGGCAACGGTTGTTGCCCCAGGTAGGGTCTGCCTGCCCCGATGTTTGCGCTTGCTTACATGGGGGCATTTTTATTTTATAAGCCGGCGACTCCTTTGAGAAAGGACAGATTTAGACTAAAATGATCAAATTATGGGAGTCCTCCAAAATTCATCCGTCATATCCTCACCCTAAAACGGCGCACCGACGCTGGCATAAGCTGGCGGCGGAGCTGCTGCCTTTGCCGTTGGGCATTATGCTGCTCATCGGCTTGTGGGCGCTGGTGGTGCGGCTTGGTAATTACCCGGCCTTTATTTTGCCAGACCCACTCAACGTCTTTAGCCAATTGGCCCAAATTGCCAGGAGCGGCATCTTGTGGCAGCATAGCCAGGCCACTCTCATGGCTATTGGGGGTGGGCTGGCCGTAGGGCTGACCACGGCAACAATCCTGGGCTATGTGCTGGCTAAAAGCCCGCTGCTGGAGAGATTTATTGGCCCTTACATTGTAGCTTCGCAGTCTATCCCGGCGGTAGCCATTGCTCCGCTGCTCCTCATTTGGTTTGGCTCAGGCAGGCTCAGCAAGGTGCTTATTTGCGCCCTGGTGGTCTTTTTTCCGGTGCTGGTTAACACGATTGTGGGCATCCGTTCGGTGGATGCGGGGTTAAAAATGTTGATGCGTTCTCTGCGCGCCAATCGCTGGCAAACTTTTACTATGCTAGAGATTCCGGCGGCGCTGCCGGTTTTACTGGGCGGCTTAAAGATTGGGGTGACGCTATCGGTGATTGGCGCAGTCATTGGCGAGTTTCTGGGTACGGATCAAGGTTTGGGCTTTTTAATCAACCAGGCCAAAGGTCTATTCGATACACCCTTGATGTTTGCGGCCCTGTTTACCCTGGCGGCGATTTCGCTCAGCCTGTATATAGTTGTGACCCGGTTAGAGCATTGGCTTCTGGCCTGGCGCAGATAAATTTATTTTGCAAGGAGAGGATAGAATATTGTTATGAAGTTCTGGTGGACACTGCTTTTTTCCATCCTGGCGGCAGTGAGCGCAGCGGCTTGCAGCCAGGCTGCACCGGCGGCTACGCAAGAAAACAGCTTGACCCCTGCCGCCAAAGAGCTGCGACAGGTTCGACTGGGGGTAGGTTATATCCCTGATGTTCAATTTGTCCCTTTTTATGTGGCGCAGAAAAAAGGTTTTTACGCCACCGAGGGCCTTGAACTGGTGATAGAGTACGGTTTTGAAAACGACTTTGTGGCCCTGGCGGCCCAGGGGCAGCGCGAGTTTGCCATTGCCAGCGGCGACCAGGTTATCCTGGCCCGAGGCCAGGGGCTGCCGATTATTTACGTGATGAAATGGTACCAGCGTTACCCGGTGGCCTTGATGGCCACGGCCGATAAAGGCATCGCCAAGCCGGCCGACCTGGTCGGCAAAAAGGTGGGCCTGCCCGGCCTATTTGGGGCCAGTTTCATCGGGTGGAAGGCCCTGGCTTATGCCGCCAAGCTGGATGAAAATACGGTCAAGCTGGAAGAAATCGGTTTTACCCAAACGGCTGCGGTGCAGCAGGGCAAAGTGGATGCAGCGATGGTCTACATTGCCAACGAGCCTAACCAACTGCGCGACCAGGGAATTGAGGTCAAGGTCATTGAAGTTTCAGATTACATTGACCTGGTCTCCAATGGGCTGGTTGTTGGTGAAAAGCTGATGAATGATGACCCTGACCTGGTGCAGCGCATGGTCCGGGCGACCCTGCGCGGTGTGCAGGCTACCATCGCTAATCCCGATGAAGCCTTCAGCATTGCCCGCCAGGTGATCCCCGAAATTACGGATGAGAAAGCGCCGACCCAACGCAAAGTGTTAACCGACTCGATCAAACTTTGGCAGAGCGACAAACTGGGTTTATCCAGCCCTCAGGCCTGGGCTGCTTCGGTAGATTTTATGTTTAAAACCGGCTTGCTAAAAAAGGAACTTCAGCCGGAAACCCTTTATTCCAATAAATTTGTGGAAGCTCAATAATTGTTTGGAAGGCTGGCGGATTTTGCCTATCCGCCAGCCTTCCAGTCACGGCATATTCAAAGTCCCTTCTTCCCGGAAGCTACATGCTGATTGAAGCCAAGAATTGGTCCAAAACCCTGCCAATTTTGAGACAAAGCTTATCTGGAGCTTCCGGGAAGGTTTGCCAGATAACTATGATACCTTCACCCATTCTACAGGTAGAATCACTGACCAAAGCCTTTCAGAGCGACCAGAATGGCCAACTGTTGGCGGTTGCCAATATTAGCTTTACGGTAGCCGCCGGTGAATTTTTGGCCATTGTCGGCCCTTCGGGCTGTGGCAAAACCACCTTGCTGCACCTCTTGGCCGGTTTGACGCCCCCCACTAAAGGCCAAATTTGGGTGACCGGAGAACCGCTTACCCGGCCCCACCCGGAGATTGGTGTTGTTTTTCAAAAACCAAATCTCATGCCCTGGCGCACGGTGCTGGACAACATTTTACTGCCCCTGCAAATCCAGGCGATGCCACGCCGCGAAGCTTTACAAAAGAGCCAAGAGGTGCTGGCCCTGGTTGGGTTGAGCGATTTTGAAGCGGCTTATCCCAAACAATTGTCCGGCGGCATGGAACAGCGGGTTGCGGTGGCCAGAGCCTTAATTCAGCAGCCCAAGATTTTGCTACTGGATGAACCCTTTGGCGCTTTAGACGCCTTAACACGAGAACGGCTCAACCAGGAGTTGCTGCGGCTGTGGCACACCCAACACCTCACCGCCATCATGGTCACGCACGATATTCGCGAAGCGGTGTTCCTGGCCGACCGGGTTTTAGTTTTGAGCCAGCGCCCGGCTACGGTAGCAGCAGAATTTAAAATTGATTTACCCCGCCCTCGCCCCAAAGGCATTGAATTTAGCGAGACTTTTGGGCATCTAGCCTCCGAAATTCGCCAGGCCATCACAGATTAGCCTGTTCCCAACTAACCACATCTCCCATAAAAAAATTTACGCTTGCATCCCAAGCCCAGTCTAGTATATAATTTCATCGTATCCAGTTTCAGGTATTCCTCATATCTACTTTTGATCCGCACAATTTGATTCCAAACCAGCTTCTGGGAAGGTGAACTGCGCAATTCCTAAAGGAATGTTTTAATGAGTAATGAGAAAATTATTATTGTTGATGATGAGCCTGATGTCCTTGACCTCTGTAAGCGGATTTTAGATGTTAAAGGTTACCAGATAAAAACTGCTCACAGTGGACAGGAAGTGATCGCCCTGGCTCAAAAAGAGCAGTTTGATTTACTTTTGACCGACATCAGGATGCCGGGCATGAGCGGGTTAGAGGTTGCTCAGGCCGTTAAACAATTTTCTCCTTATATCATCTGCGTCACTATGACCGGCTTCAGCACCATGGATATGGCGATTGAGGCTCTGAAGTTAGGTGTAGATGAGTTTGTGCTCAAGCCTTTTTCACCCCAGGAATTGAGCACCACCGTGGCCAAAGCCCTGGAAAAAGAGCGGCTGAGAAAAGAAAATTTTCGACTGCGCTCCCTCATTCCCCTTTTTGAGCTAAACAAAACCCTCATGGGTACCGTAGAAGTAGAAGTGCTTTTACAACGCCTGCTCAATATTGCCCAAGCTGAAACAAAAGCAGACCTGGCCCAAATTTACACCGTTGAGCGGGGCAACCTGGTTTCTTATTTCAACCCTATCCCAGGTGTTGAAGCCACCCCAGACCAGCGCCAGGCAGCCAGCCAATTAGCCCAGTTGGCTATAGCTTCAAATCAGCAGGTCAATTTAAAGCTGCTGAACGCCACCCCGGAGCAGCAAGCTGTGCTTGAAAAATTAAATGCTCAAGATATTATTGTCACCCCCCTCAAATCTAAAGAGGCTACCCTGGGAGCGCTGATTTTGGGCCGCACTCAGGGTGATTTTGCCCCGAGTGACGGCGACTTCTTATCCGTTTTGGCCGGCCAGGCCGGTATTGCCCTGGAGAATGCCAAACTTTTTGCCGAAATTCAAGGAGCTTACCAGGAGCTCAAAAAGCTCGATCACATGAAGAGCGAATTCATCAATATTGCTGCGCATGAGCTGCGCACCCCCTTAGCCATTCTCATGGGCTATGCGAATATGTTGGAAGAGGATTTACAGGGGACTCAAAAAGATTATGTCTCTATGATTACCCGCAACGCCCTGCGCCTTAGCTCGCTCATTGATGATATGCTTCACCTGCAATCTTTAGAATACGGCACAGTGTCACTTTCGCAAGATCCGCTCAATCTCCCCGCAGCCATTCAAGCCGCCATCAACGATTTAGCTTTGTGGGTAGCAGAGAAAAATTTAAACATTCAGCTTGACATCCCGGCCGACTTTCCCCTCATGATCGTTGACCGGCAAAAGTTTGATTTAATCATCATCAACTTATTGAACAACGCCATTAAATTTACCCCTCCCGGCGGCGATATTATCTTTAGCGCCAAAGCAAGTGGAGATTTTGCCCTCATGGCTCTAAAGAACACCGGCATCAGCATCCCCCAGGATAAATTGCAGCGAGTCTTTGACCGCTTCTACCAGGTTGAAAGTTCGCTCACCCGTGAACACGGCGGCATTGGGTTAGGGCTGGCTATTGTCAGAGGAATGGTTGAAGTGTGTGGGGGTGAAATTAGGGCCGAAAGCGAAGAGGGGGTCAGCACCACTTTTGTTTTTACCCTCCCCCTTGATAATACCGAATTCAAAAACCGGAAGCCAACCTCGTAGGTTTTTTTATTCCTCAAGCGCGGT
This sequence comes from uncultured Caldilineaceae bacterium, assembly GCA_964505845.1. Classification (GTDB taxonomy): domain Bacteria; phylum Chloroflexota; class Anaerolineae; order 4572-78; family J111; genus DSQQ01. Next base: position 11,928 of record CAZDMM010000015.1, on the reverse strand, counting down.
TGCTACAAAGTTTTTTATCTTTTGGTAGGTCTCAGTTATATCCCCGCCCGTAAGCTCAAACCAGTGCAGTTGTGGGTTTTCCAGGCGAAACCAGTTGTACTGCTGGCGCACCAGGCGGCGTGTTTCTTTTTTTATCAACGCCACCGCTTCTTCCAGGTTGACCTCGCCGCGTAAGTACTGCCCTATCTGGCGGTAGCCCAACCCGGACATGGCCGGCAAATCCCACCTATACCCCAACCCGGCCAGGCGTTCAACTTCTGCCAGCAGCCCCTGTTCTAACATCTGGTCAACCCGCCGGTCTATCCGCCGGTACAGTTCCTCGCGTGGCCTGGTCAGGCCAATCTGGATAAGGTGATAAGGCGGTGGATTTTTGCGTTGGTGCTGGCTGATGGGACGCCCCGTTTTGTAATAAACCTCCAGGGCGCGAATAACCCGGCGCACGTTGCGCGGATCCAATTTTTGGGCCGCCTGCGGGTCAACGGCGGCCAGGCGGGCATGGAAAGCCTCGGCGCCGCTGGCTTCGGCTTCGGCTTCCAGTTTAGCGCGGAGGGCGGGGTCCGGCGGCACTCTGGGGATGCCCCAACCTTCAATCACGGCCTGAACCCACTGCCCGGTGCCGCCGGCCAGGATAGGCAATCGGCGGCGCTGCTGTATCGCCTCGATGGCGACGTAAGCGCGTTCCTGATATTCGGCCAGGGTGAGAACTTGATCGGGGTTGACCACATCCAGCAGATGGTGAGGAACCAGTGCTTGCTGCTGCGGCGTGGCTTTGGCCGTGCCGATATCCAGACCCCGGTAAATCTGGCGTGAGTCGGCGGAGATGATCTCGCCGTTAAAATCCTGGGCAATTTGGATCGAGAGGTCTGTTTTACCAACGGCGGTAGGGCCAACGATGACCAGAAGTGAGGAAGCGAGGAGAGGAGGGGGCAGAGGAGATTTTGCCCCTTCGCCCCTGTGCTGATTATCATAACCCATAAATGGCGCTATATTTCCGTTTGATATACTCCAAATAGGGCTGGGCGTCCAGACCTGTCGCGCCCGTGACTCGCCGGAGCAGCTCATTGGCCGTGTATTTGCGGCCATGCCGATGAATCTTATCTTTGAACCAGGCTAACAAGTTGCCAAATTCGCCCCGGCTAAATTGTTGGGGCAGGTCTGGCATATCCTGTAGGGTTTGGCGGTAAAATTGCAGCGACATAACATTGCCCAGGGTGTAGGTAGGAAAATAACCCATGCTGCCGCCGGACCAGTGAATATCTTGCAGAACGCCCAGCCCGGCATGGGGCGGGGTCAGCCCCAGGTAGCTTTGCATTTTGTCATTCCAGGCATCCGGCAAATCGGCCACTTGCAAGCGCCGTTCCAGCAAATCCTGCTCCAGCTCAAAGCGCAGAAAAATATGCAGATTGTAGGTGACTTCGTCGGCCTCTACCCGAATAAAGGAAGGTTTGACCTTGTTAATGGCGCGATAAAAGGCGTCTAAAGGAACCGAACCGAGTTGGGCGGGAAAGAACTCTTGCAAACGTGGATAATAGAACTCCCAAAATTCTCGGCTGCGGCCCAGCACATTCTCCCACAGGCGAGACTGAGACTCATGTACCCCCATCGAGGCGCCGCCGGCCAGCAGCGTTCCTTCCAGAGACGGATCGCTGTTCTGCTCGTAGAGGGCATGTCCGCCTTCGTGCAGGGTACTGAATAGGGCCGAGGGGAATTGATGTTTGAAGACCCGGGTGGTAATGCGCACATCATTGATTGAAAAGCTGATGGTAAAGGGATGGAGCGATTTATCCTGCCGGCCCCGCTCAAAATCAAAGCCGATGGCTTGCAGCGGCAGCAGGCCAAAATCCCACTGGGCCGCCTCATCAAATTCAGGTTTGAGAACAGAGTCATCCACCGGCGCGCCTTGTTCGGTAATGGCCTGTACCAGCGGCACTAACTCGGCCTTAAGAGTTTCAAACACCCGGTTTACCTCGGCGGTTTTCATGCCCGGCTCAAATTGGTCTAGCAGCGCATCATACAGGCACTCTTCGTACCCCAGGGTTTCTGCCACCTGAATGTTTAAATCCACAATTTTGGACAGAATGCTTTGAAAGCGGCTAAAATCCTGCTCGTGCTTGGCTACGGCCCAAATTTGCTGGGCCAGGGCAAAAGTGCGGCTCAGTTCGGCTACCAGGCTGGGGGGCAGTTGGCGAGCCTTGTCATAATCTCGCCGTACCACCCGCACCAGGCTGGCTTCGTCAGAGTCATAGGGAAATTGAGCCTGGGCCAGGTCCTCTAAGAGGGCGCCAATCTCATCCGCCACAAACATTTCATGGGTAATTCGGCTGAGGGTGGCCATTTGTTCAGCCCGCGCCTCGGCCCCGCCGGGAGGCATAAAAACCTGCTGATCCCAACCCAGCAGCGATTCAATATCACGTAGATGCTTCACTTCTTTGAGTTTGGCCTGGAGAGTTTCTAATTTCTGCTGCAAGAGAGTGCCTCCACCTAAAGTTGTTTTCCAAATTCCTGCTGCTCATTCAACCATAAATAACTCGGCTACCGCTACTTTAAAGCCGGGTAATACCTCACCCCCTGATAACTCATCTACGCCCGCAAAACGTTCTACCTGGGTCAATGAGTGATAGACAAATACCACCTGCCGCCGGGGATCGGCTATCCAGACCATTTGCACGCCGATGTTAAAATATTCCTCTAATTTTTCCATCAAATCACCCCACGAGTCATCGGGCGATAAAATTTCTACAATCAAATTTGGGGCCACATCCAGGTAGCTGGCCGACTTTACCTGAGCCATTCGCTCGGTGGAGATAAAAGCAACATCGGCAGCGCGGACGGTATCTGGGTTGCGGCGGGTATAGATACCAACCTCTCCTACAAACACGCGGCCAAGTTTGTGTTCATATATAAATGTACCAAGCATCCGGTCAAAATTGCTTTCAAGGAAGCCATGCAGGTGTCCAGTCGGTGACATACGAATAATTTCTCCTCTAACCAATTCAGCCCGGCCAATATTGCCCATTTTGAACAACATCTCGCCTGTAATTGGTTGCGCTGACTTGGTTATTTCAGGCTTCTCCAAAGTTTTTTCGAGCATAACTCACTCCTCATCCAGGCGCAGCACCGCCATAAACGCCTCTTGGGGAATCTCCACGCTGCCAACCATCTTCATGCGCTTTTTGCCCTTCTTTTGCTTCTCTAACAATTTTCTTTTCCTTGTTATATCGCCGCCGTAGCACTTGGCCAGCACATCTTTGCGCACGGCTTGCACATTGGCCCGGCTGATAATCTTTTTGCCGATGGCAGCCTGAATCGGCACCACAAACTGCTGGCGCGGGATGACCTCCTTGAGCTTGCTGACCAGCTTTTGGCCGCGATTGTAGCTCTGATCGCGGTGAACAATGATGCTCAGGGCGTCCACCGGGTCGCCGTTGACCAGCACATCTAGCTTGACCAAATCGCTGGGGCGGTAGCCTTCAAAGCGATAATCCAGCGAGGCGTAGCCCCGCGTGGCGCTTTTGAGCTGGTCATAAAAATCCACAATCATCTCCGAGAGCGGCACAAAATATTCCATCAACACCCGCGTTTGGTCCAGGTATTCCATTTTGATGAACTCGCCCCGCCGCCGGGTGGTCAAATCCATAATCGGGCCGATGTAATCCGCCGGGGTAAAAATGCTGATGTGCATCCAGGGTTCGGACACCGTATCAATAAAGGTCGGGTCGGGCATCTCGGCCGGATTGTCAATGACGATTTTTTCGCCGTTGGTTTTAACAATCTCATACTCCACGCTGGGCGAGGTTGCCAATAAATCCAAATCATACTCCCGCTCCAAGCGCTCCTGGATAATATCCATGTGAAACAACCCTAAAAACCCAACCCGAAAGCCAAAACCCAAAGCCTGGCTCGACTCCGGCTGGTACACCAACGAGGCATCATTGAGTTGCAGTTTTTCCAGGGCGTCTTTGAGCAGGTTATAATCCTCGGCCTCAACCGGATAAAAGCCGGCAAAGACCATCGGTTTGACCGGAGTGTAGCCGGGTAGGGGTTTGACCCCCCCCTGTCCCCCCCCGTTTGCAGGGGGGGTAGAAGAGGAGGTTGAACGTTGAACGTTCAACGCCGCAGCCAGAGTGTCGCCCACCCGGATATCACGGATGGTTTTTAAGCCGGTGGCCACATACCCCACCTCGCCGGCTTGCAATTGCTCGGTGGGCTGCATGCCGGGCCGGAAATAGCCAATCTCCAACGGCTCCAGGGTTCGCTCCGTGGCCAGTAAGTATAATGCGTCTCCTCTTTTCAGTTGACCATCCACCACCCGGATATAGGCAATCACCCCTTTGTAAGCGTCATAGTGACTGTCAAAAATCAGGGCGCGCAGCGGGGCCTCGGGCTGGCCTTTGGGCGGAGGGATCCGCACAATCAATTCCTCTAGCAGGGTTTCCACGCCCAGCCCGGTTTTGGCGCTGACCGGCAGCACGTCGGCGGCGTCAATTCCAATCAGGTCTTCAATTTCCTGGGCAATCTCTTCGGGCCGGGCCGAGGCCAAATCAATCTTATTGACCACCGGCACAATCTCCAGCTTGTAATCCAGAGCCAGGTACAGGTTGGCCAGAGTTTGGGCTTCGATGCCCTGGGTGGCGTCAACCACCAGAATCGCCCCCTCGCAAGCGGCCAGGGCGCGGCTGACTTCATAGGTAAAGTCCACGTGGCCGGGGGTGTCAATTAAATTCAGCTCATAAGTTTGACCATCGTTGGCGGTATAACTCATCCGCACCGCCGAGGCTTTGATGGTGACGCCCTTTTCCCGTTCCAGCTCCATGCTGTCCAAAACCTGCTCTTGCATGTCCCGCTCGGAGATAGCGCCGGTCATTTGCAATAACCGGTCGGCCAGGGTGCTTTTGCCGTGGTCAATATGGGCAATGATACAAAAGTTTCTGATGTGTGTTTGATCCATGTGATTTACGATTTACAATCTACAGGCGACTGGCGCTTGGTTAACGATAAGGTTTGCTGTGCTCAATCGTCTTACCAAAGGAGAAAAGTGCCAGTCACCTGAGTTGCACCTACGATTTTAGATTGAAGGAATTATACAACAGCATAGAGGATTTCATAAAGTTGGGTAGGCGTCAACAAATAAAAAACGAATAAACGAATGGGGCCACAATTCGTTTATTCGTTTAACATTCGTTGACAGACAGGTTGGGGCAGTAACTCAGGTTCAACCCTTGATCGGCTCAAAGCGGGCCTGGAAAAAGCGCAAATATTTTGGCTCGTAAACCATCTCCAGGCCGCGCGTCTGCTCACGGGCATCATACACGGCTTTGACGGCCTCAGCGGTCACATCCATGTGGGCCTGGGTGTACACCCGGCGGGGAATGGTCAGGCGCACCAATTCCAGAGCCGGGTAGCGATGGTCGCCCGTGGCGGGGTCGCGCCCGGCGCTGACCACGCCTCGCTCCATGGCCCGAATCCCGGAGTCAATGTACAGTTCAGCAGCCAGGGTTTGGGCCGGAAATTGATGTTGGGGGATGTGAGGATAGAAGCGTTTGGCGTCCACAAAAATGGCGTGGCCGCCCACCGGCTGCACAATCGGCACGTCCCAATCGGTGAGCAGCTCGCCCAGGTAGCGCACCTGCCCAATCCGGGAGCGAATGTGGTCATCCTGCACCGCCTCCTCAATACCAATCGCCAGGGCTTCCATATCGCGCCCGGCCATGCCGCCGTAGGTGTGCAGCCCTTCGTAAACCACCACCAGGTTGCTGGCCGTCTCAAACGCATCCGCATGATTGACCGCCAGCCAGCCGCCAATATTGACCAGGTGATCCTTTTTGGCGCTCATCCAGGCTCCATCGGTATAGCTGCAAAACTCTTTCAAAATAGCGGCGATGGGTTTATCGGCGTAGCCTTCTTCCCGCTCCTGGATGAAGAAGGCATTCTCAACCATGCGGGTGGCGTCCAGGTAGAGGCGGATGCCATAGCGGTCACACAACGCCCGCAGTTCCCGCACATTAGCCATGCTGACCGGCTGGCCGCCGGCCATGTTCACTGTACCCGCTAAACTCACATACGGAATTTTTTCCGGGCCGACCCGCTTAATTACGTCTTCAAGTTTGTTCAGATCAACATTACCTTTGAAAGGATGCAGGCTGGCCGGGTCGTGGGCTTCGTCAATGATGACATCCACAAAAGTACCTCCGGCCAATTCCTGGTGCAGCCGGGTGGTGGTGAAATACATATTACCGGGAATGGTATCGCCGGGTTTGATGAGAGCCTTGCTGATGAGATGCTCGGCCCCGCGCCCCTGGTGGGTGGGCACCAAATGGCGATAGCCGTAATATTTTTGCACCGCCTCTTCCAAGTGGTAAAAGTTGCGGCTGCCGGCGTAAGCTTCATCACCCAGCATCATGCCGGCCCACTGGCGATCACTCATGGCGCTGGTGCCGCTGTCGGTCAGCAAGTCAATGTAGACATCAGCGGAGCGGAGCAAAAAGGTGTTGTAACCGGCGGCGGCCATAGCCTGCTGCCGCTCCTCGCGGCTGATCATGCGCAATGGTTCAACCATTTTGATTTTCCAGGGTTCGGCCCAGGAACGGCGGCCAAATTGTTGGCCCATGGTTTGGGGGATGGGGTTGGTCATAGATGACTCCTTGTAAGGACCGCCGACGGCCGACGACAGACCGCAATCACGTCAGGTTTGGCGGTCAACCGTCGGCCGTCGGCGGTCACGATAGGGGTAAGGCCGTGGTCACCTTAACCTCGCTCAAAACTAAGCTAGTGTGAATCCGCGCAATGCCGGGGATAGGAGTTAACCGCTTGACCACAAACCGTTCCAGGTCTTGGCGGTTATGCACTACCACCTTGAGCAGGTAGTCATACTCACCGGTTAAATGATGACATTCCAGCACTTCTGGCATCTGTTGGATAACCTGGCGAAAGTTTTCTACCTGTTCCGGCTGGTGAAGCTGCAAGTTGACATGGATAAAACAGAGCATGTCATAGCCCACCTTTTCCCGGTCTAACAAGGCCACATAATGGCGCACATAACCGCGCCCTTCCAGCCGTTTGAGGCGGGCATGCACGGCCGGCGGCGAGAGGTTGACCTGGGCGGCCAGGTCAACATTGCTCATGCGCCCATCGGTTTGCAGGCAGTGCAGAATAGCTTTGTCCAGGTCATCCAGATAATTATCCGGTGAATATTGTATCATAACTTGCCTCTATTGTCAATGAATATTTTGTATTATACATAAAATACAGAATAAAAGCAATAATATTTACATTTTCATTTAACATTATCACCAAAAATATCAAAATTGATTCTGCCGCCTGAATAAACAAAAGCGACAATTTTACTTCAGGTACCTTAAAAAAATGCCGGGTAGTTTTTTAAGGTTTGGTTGTCAAGAGAAATTGAACTTGATATAATGAGGTGCGGTGAGGTGGAAACATGGGACAAATTGAGCAGACCGATGTTTTAATTGTGGGGGCCGGTCCGGCCGGGATGTCTACGGCGCTGCATCTGGTTCAGGCTCACCCAACCTGGGCCGAGCGGGTGGTGGTGGTGGATAAGGCGGTTCATCCCCGTGAGAAGTTGTGCGGGGGTGGGGTCACTCACTGGGGCGACCAGATTTTGCATAACCTGGGGCTGTCTTTTGAACCGGCGCATGTCCCGGTCCGCGAGGTGCGGATGTTTTATCAGGAATTTGGCTATGCTTTGTATGGGGATCCGATTTTTCGCATTACCCGCCGGGCCGAGTTTGACCATTGGCTGGTGACATGTGGGCAGCAGCGCGGCCTCACGGTGCGCCAGGGAGAGGCGGTGGTAGAGGTCAAACCCCAAACCGATTACGTGGAGGTAAAAACAGAACAAGCCACTTGGCGGGCCAGGGTGCTGGTAGCAGCCGATGGCTCGCGCAGCCCGGTGCGGCAAAAACTCAAGTGGGATCAGCAGGGCCGGATGTCGCGCTTATTAGAGGTTCTTACCCCAGAAGCAACCTCCAAACGGCCAGAGTTTGGGGAGGGGATTGCCATTTTTGATTTTAGCAGTATGGGGGCAGGTTTACAGGGCTATTATTGGGATTTTCCCAGCCTGGTGCAGGGCCGGCCCTTTATGAACCGAGGGGTTTTTGACAGCCGCGCCCGCCCGGAGCGTCCCCTTGCCCCCTTGAAAGAGATTTTGCGCAGCGCCATGGCTCAACGAGCGCGCAATCTGGATGATTATCCGCTCAAGGGCCACCCCATTCACTGGTTTGATCAGCGCGGCTCTTTTTCGCGGCCTGGCGTTTTGCTGGTGGGCGACGCCGCAGGCACCGATCCACTGCTGGGGGAGGGTATTGCTTTTGCCCTGGGGTACGGTGAGGTGGCGGCGGCCGAGATTATTGAAGCTTTTCAACGCCAGGATTTTAGCCTGACCGGTTACCGGCGGCGGATTCTGAACCATTATTTGCTGTCGCAGTTGGCGGCCAGAAGTTGGATTGCCCGCCAGGTTTACCGGCTTAAAAATCCGCGCCTGCTGCGCTGGGCCTGGAGCAAGGCGGATCTCCTGATTGGCTGTTTGGTTTGGTATAACCCTCAACTAATTCCGGCCGCCTCGCCTCGGTTAACCCGCATTTCCAAAACTTAGGGCCTCTTACCTGCCTGGGTCATCAAAATATTCAGGATACAAGCTTTTAGCGCAGTCAGGGCACAGGCCATGGCTAAATTCAATCTCGCTGTGGGTTAAAAAGTAAGCTTCCAGTTGATTCCAGTACCCTTGATCGTCTCGAATTTTTTTGCATGAAGCACAAATAGGCAGTAATCCGCCCAGAGTTTTAACTTTGGCCAGGGCTTCTTGCAGTTGGGTGATGAGTTCTTGCTGCACTTGATGCTGGGTTTGTAATTGGCTATTCAGGTGGTGCAGAGCCATCATATCTTCAAAACGCGCCAGGGCAATGGTAATAGCGCGGGCCATTTCACGGACATCAGGCGGCTTAACCAGATAAGCGCCAACGCCTACCGCGCCGGCCTGCTTGACCAGCTCAGGCGTTTCATAAGCGGTCAACACCACCACCGGGGTGGGACACTGCTCGTAAATCAAGCGGGTCGCTTCCAGGCCATCCAGTTTGGGCATGTTGATATCCATGAGTACCACATCCGGCTGAAGCGCCTGGGTAAGAGCCACCGCTTCATGCCCATCGCTGGCTTCTCCCACCACGCTGTAGCCCATCGCTTCAACCATGCCGCCAATCATCCGGGCCACCAAATAATCATCTTCGGCCACCAGGATGCGCACTTCTGGTTTTGATTGATGCATGAATGTTGTTCTCAACTAATCTACCTGTTTAGCTTTGCAGCGCAACACCGCCACCGCGCCGCTATCATTATAAAAATGCAGTTCACCATGCAGACTCTTCTGGGCCAGGGCTTGAATTAACTCAAACCCGGCCCCGCACTTTTCCAGGCGCAGCATCGCCTCCGGGTAGCCCGGCCCGTCATCCCGAAACTCCAAACAAATTGTGTCTTTATCTTCCGTGATAGAAACCGTAATTTGCGCCTCATGCTGCTCTGTGAGGGCATGGCGAATGGTATTGGTGGTTAACTCGTTAATAATTAAAGCCAGGTTGCGAGCCTGGTCTGGGGTAACCTTTACCTGAGAAGGCGAAATATGCATGGTGATGTGCTTATCCCAGGGTAGGGCCTGCAAAGCAGAACGAATCACCTGGCGGGCTAATTCGCTCAATTCAACCGGGGCCCAGCCGGAAGCAGAGAGCATATTATGCACCGTAGCCAGCCCCTGCACCCGGCTGATTAAATCTGTCAGAATCACCCGGTAAACAGGCTGCTCCTCGGTATTGGCATGCCGCTGCTCCGCGTATAACAACCCTATAATGGCGGCCAGGTTATTTTTAACGCGATGGTTGACCTCGTGCAGCAAGGTGGCTTTGGCGTCGGCATCCTGGCGCACCTGTTCATACAGCCGGGCATTCTCAATAGCAATGGCAGCGGTCACCGCTAACGACTCTAACAAAGTCAAATCGGTTTCATCAAAGCGGTTAACCTGGGTATCCACCACCTGCAAGACGCCGATAACCTTTTGTCGCACCCACAAAGGTACAGTCAGGATAGAACGCAAGGCCAGGCCGGTATGTTGGTCAACGCCCTTAAAATGACGAGTTTCTTGCTGCACATCAGGGATAATCAGGCTTTGCCCTTGCTGAACAACCCAGCCGGCCAAACCCTGGCCGGGGGCCAGACGCCAGCCCCTGATTAACTCGCCATGCGGGTCGGTAACTTGCCGGCAAACCAACTCCTCGGTGTCCAGGTCAATCAGCCAGGCTGAACAAGCCAGCACTCCCAAAACATGCCTGACCTCGTCCAGGATGATCACCAGCACTTGATCCAGGTCAAGCGTTGAGATAAACACCTGGCTGGCCCGGTTGAGCAAAGCCAGGTCACGGTTGCGCTGCTGCAAAATTTCTTCGGTCCATTCATGGGCCTGGATGTTTGCCAGCAGTTGCTCTAATTCAAAAGCGGCGCGAGTGGGGTTAAAAAATTCTTGGGGTGGAATATAGTAAAAATTTTGGCAGATTAAATTATCAGAAATAACCAGGGGGTGGGTGCGCAGCACCGCCAGCATTGGCTCCGGGCGAACTTGTCGCCGATTATATTGGCACAGCCCGCTGATATTATGCTGCACAAATAAATTATTGAGTTGGGCTTCAAATTCTATCACCCTTTTGGGGTCAACTTGCCCGGCCAGGGTCCAGGTTAGATCCATGGTTACGCGCAGGGCCGTAAACCCCTGGGCTTTAGCAGCATGGCCAGCCTCTTTTAAAAAAGAAAGCATAGTATCTGGATCAAAGATACCATGCTTGTGAGACAAGGCTGTTTTAGCCAAAATAGTCAAAGCTCCGGCCTCAACAGCCTGTCCCACCTCGACGCCGGCCAGTTGCAGGGCCTCGTACAGGGCTTCGGGTTCACGCTCGTTGGCCAGGTACAAACATTTATCACCCCGGGCCAGGCCAATTTGGATAAAGGGAGCAACCGCCGAGAATTGCTCGGTCGGGTTGAGGTAGCTTAAGCAAAGATGCGCATGGGTATGGGTATGTTCCAGGGCCTCTATAAATCTGGCCTGCAAATTACTTGAATGGAGCATGCGCCTCTTTTCTGGACAGGGTCAGTCCTTATGCCACTCTTGCACCACCAGACGGAAGATGTCAGATTCGGTGATAATCCCCTGAATCTTCCCCTCGGCGTCAACCACGGGTAAACCGCTGATTTTCTTTTCCAGCATCAGGCGGGCGGCTTCGCCGATGGTATCATCGGGAGCAATTGTGGCCGGCTGAACCGTCATAATTTCTCCAACCTTTAATTTAGCCAGCAGATAATTCACTTCCCAAATGCTCAACGAGGTAGCCCCGGAAGGCTCTGCGCCCCGCACATCGCCTCGCGTCACAATGCCAACCAGGCGGCCATGCTCAACCACCGGCAAGCGGCGAATCCCTTTGTCGGTCATAAGCCGATGAGCTTCCGGCAGCGTGGTGTCGGGTGAGATGGTCACCACATTGCGGGTCATCCAATCTTTTACTAATTCCTGTTTCATTGTAGCATCTCCTCAGGATAGATTCAATAGGCCATTGGCAGTAATCACAGCCTATTTAAAATTTTACACAGCTTATCTTAAATTGGGCAGTAACAAACGTCACGTTTCTACCTGATACAAGTCACTCTATCTGTTTGGCCGGGCAGACGGGTTTGCCAAGCTGTCCGCTTTACATACAATTAGGCCATGACCCGGGATGAAGTACTGCAAAAAGTTGAAGCGGCTCGTGCTAAAGGCAAAAGAGCCGATTTGCGCCGTTTGAGCCTGGGCGAAATTGACCTGGCCGGGCTGAACATTAGCGAGGCCGATCTGCACGAAACCGATTTGTATCACGCTAACCTGGAAGCAGCCGAGTT
>CAZDMM010000014.1:19939-24527 GCA_964505845.1 uncultured Caldilineaceae bacterium | reverse complement strand
CCGACTCGACCATCAACCGGCAGGGGGTGCGTATGGGCACCAGCGAGATTTATCGCGCCGTGCTCAGCCTGGATGAGGTGGTGGACTGCCTGGTGGTGGATACGGAAGCGCTGGGGCAGGAATCTTATATGCCGCTGTTTGTGGTGCTGCGCGAGGGGGTGGCGCTGGACGATGACCTGCGGCAGCGGATCAAGCGCCAAATTCGAGAGGATATTTCGCCCCGGCATGTGCCCGACGAGATTTTTGCGGTGACTCAAATTCCCTACACTTTGAGCGGCAAAAAGATGGAAGTGCCGGTCCGCAAGATTTTACTCGGCCAGCCGGTGGAGCAGGCCGCTACCCTGGGGGCGATGCGCAACCCGGAGGCGATCAACTATTTTATCGAGTTTGCCCGGAGGTTGAAACAGAAGGCCGGATAAATTTTGGCAATACAAATTGGGGTCGGCAGTGAGGTTGCGCCTATTGGCTAAGGCTCGTCGCCGGCGAGGGCGTGTTCAATCACTTTGATGAGGGATTGAGGGTTGTGCAAAGAGTCAATTACTTTGAAAGCCGCGTCAAAGTGGTGCTGCTGGTTAAAGGCGTGGCGTAGGGCCAGCGTCCGCAGGCCCGCACTGCTGGCAGCCTGAACCCCGGCCTCCGAATCCTCAATCACGATGGCGGCGCTGGCCGGAAGCGCCAAACGTTCCAGGGCCAGCAGGTAAGCATCGGGGGCCGGCTTGGTGCGGGTTACGTTGTCGCGGGCAACGCAAACCTCAAAAAATGGCAGCAGGGAAGCCCGGGCCAGCACCTCTGTCATAGTAGCCGCGTGGTCCGAGGTAACCACCCCAAGGCGATAGCCGCGCGCCTGAAGCAGCGGCAAGAGTTGGCTGACCCCTGGCGTCGCAGCCAGTTGAGTTTGCAGCAGCGCGTGGTAAATAGCTTCAAACTGGGGTCTATACCGGCTAAACGCCTCGTCAACCCCACCGGCCCGGCAAAAAGCCCGTTCGACTGCCTCCATGGATTGGCCCATGACCGTAGCATAGAAACCCGGCTCAACCTGGCCGCCAAAGCGTTCTACCGCAGCGGCATGCGCTTTGGCCTTGAGCTGCTCGGTTTGCACCAGCACCCCATCCATATCAAAAAGAACTGCGCGTGGTACGCTCAAAATTTAAGCCTCGTGTTGAAACTTACGTATTTGCTCTTCCGTCAACTCAATGTGGTATTGATGAAAGGCTTCAATTTGGACTTTGTTTTGGCTCAACGTTTCCCGGACTTGTTGGAGCCGGCCATACTCAAACTGCAGAGCAACCCCGCAGTTGGGGCTGATTTCGCGCGGGCCGGGCACCAGCATCACCGTGAAGGCGTGCTTTTTGAGCACTTTTTCGGCCCGGATGGCGTGATGGGAGGCGTAAAACGTAACCAACCCATCCAGAGTTGAGAGGTTAGCAGCCATGTTGAGCCTCGCTGGAAAGCTGAGTTACGGCCTCAATCGCAGCATCTACTTCGGCCAGGGTGTTGAAATAACTAAAGCCAAAGCGCACTGTCCCCTCCGGGTAAGTGCCCAGGGTGCGATGGGCCGCCGGGGCGCAGTGCAGCCCAATGCGGGTCATAATTCCAAAAGCCTGGTCCAGGATCAGGCCGACTTTTGAAGGCGACATACCGGCGATGTTAAAAGAGAGCAGGCCCACCCGCTCCTTGACCTCTGCCGGGCCGTACACCTGAAGCCCCGGAATGTGGGCCGCCCGCTCCAAAAAGTGTTTGACCAGTCCTTGTTCATGCTCATAAACGTGCTCAACCCCGTTTTCCAGCAGAAAGTGCCCGGCAGCGCCCAGCCCGGCCAGCCCAATAACGTTCAAGGTGCCGGCCTCAAACTTATCGGGCATAAAATCGGGCTGAAATTCCTCTTCTGAGCGGCTGCCGGTGCCGCCATGCGCCAGCGGGCGCAACTCAATGCCTTCTCGCACATACAACCCGCCCGTACCGGTGGGGCCAAGCAGCGATTTGTGCCCGGTGAAGGCCAACATGTCAATCTGCATGGCTTCAACGTTGATGGGGTATGCCCCGGCCGTCTGCGAGGCGTCTACCAGCAAAGGGATACCGGCCTGGCGCGCAATCGCCCCAATCTGGTCAATGGGGAGGCGGTTGCCAATCACATTGGAAGCATGGGTCATCACCACCAGGCGGGTGTTAGGCTTAAGCGCCCGGCGGACGTCGGCCGGCTCTAAAAAACCGCTGGTGGGTGAGCAGGGCAGCACGGTTAGCTCGATGAGGCGCTGGGCTTCCAGGTAGCGCAGGGGCCGCATGACCGAGTTGTGCTCGATACTGCTGGTGACAACGTGGTCGCCTGCTTGCAGCCAGCCCATGATGGCAATATTGAGGGCCTCGGTTGAGTTTTTAGTAAAGGCAATACGGCTGGGGTCATCCACCCCAAACAGTTCGGCCAGCGCCTCGCGGGTATCGCCCACCAGCCGGCTGGCGGCAATAGAGCGGCGGTGGCCGGAGCGGCCGGGGCTGCCGCCCACCTGCTGTAAATAGGCGTTCATCGCCGCTTGCACCTGGGGCGGCTTGGGCCAGGAGGTGGCCGCGTTATCAAAATAGATGATTTGTTCAGATTCAGTGCTCATTAACATTAATGGGGTGAATTAGGTATCAACCTTTTGGGCAAGCGATGAGCGGCCAGGGTTACGTAATCGGGAAGTGGGCCACCCAATAAGGGGCGCACATATTCCTTAAAGGCGGGGGTGACGCCGTTACCCGCTTCATTGATAAACTCATCGGGCAAGATTTTTTCTACGTTGGCTACCTCTTCCAGGGGGGCCAAACCGGTGGTGCAGCGGTAAGGCTCATTCGATTCACGCACCAGCGTGACCATGTAGCCGCTATCGCCGCCAACTGCGTGTCGCACGGCTTGAGCGCCGGCCAGGGCGGCCTCTTGAGCATCTACCGGGGAGATACATAGGCCCGAGGCGCGCTGCATGGTACCGGGTTTGTCTAAGCGGGCTTTGAGGTGCAGTTCCCCCATCACCAAATCAACCAGGTATTGGCCCAGGCCGCCCAATTCAGGATGGCCGAAGGCATCCACGTTGAGGCTTTCCTGGTTGGCGGCCACCAGGCGCCCATCCGGGGTTCTCAAGCCCTCACAGGCGGCAATGACCACATAACTCTGCCGCCCGCACACCGTTTCAACATCGGCCAAAAATTTATCTGGCTTGAAGGGGCGCTCCGGCAGGTAAATCAGGTCGGGAGCGTAGGCGTCGGCTAGGGCCGAGGCCGCGGTGAGCCAGCCGCTGTTGCGGCCCATGGTTTCAACAATCTTGACCACCTCGGTATACCGCAGGGCGATGGTATCACGCACCACCTCGGAAAACATCACCGCTTCAAAGCGGGCGGCGCTGCCAAAGCCGGGGCAGTGGTCGGTGAAGGCCAGGTCGTTATCAATAGTTTTGGGAATGCCCATCACCCGCAGTTCATATCCGTCGGCCGCTGCCAGCCGGCCGATTTCGTGGGTGTTGTGCATGGTATCGCCGCCGCCGATATAAAAGAAGTAGCGAATGTTGTGGGCTTGGCACACCTTCAGGACGCGCTCATAATCCGCGTCTGCCAGCTTGTAGCGACAAGACCCCAACGCCGCTGAGGGAGTGCGGCTTAACCCGGCCAGGGTGGCGCTGGCCTCTTGGCGCAGGTCTATGATGTCTTCCTGTAAAAAGCCCTGGATGCCGTGCAGCATGCCATAGATGCCGTCAATGGCCTCGTGGCGCATGGCTTCTTGCACCGCCCCCCACACCGAACTGTTGATGACTGCCGTCGGGCCGCCGGACTGGCCGATGACCATATTCCCTTTCAACTTGCTCATAGGCGTTTCTTTCTGAAATGAGTGATTACTCGGCAATCACAACTTCAACCCCATGAGCTTCAATAGCGGCTTTGTCTTCGGCCGCCAGGCCGGAGTCGGTTATCAGCATATGAATCGTTTTCAGGGGACTGACGATGGCCAGGGTGTGGCAGTTCATTTTGCTGCTGTCCATCACCAGGATAACCTTTTCGGCGGCCTCAATCATGGCTCGTTTAACTTCAGCTTCATCAATTTTGCGGTTGGTCATCCCTTTTTTTAAGGAGAGGCAGGTGGTGGCCATAAACGCAATATGGGCATTAATATTTTTGAGGGTGCTGACCGCCGCCGGCCCAATGAAACATTGGTTATCGGCATAAAACATGCCCCCGGTGGACATTAAATTGACATTACGCCGGGCTGATAAAGCGTGCATGATGGGCAGGCAGTTGGTGACCACCGTGAGCCGGTCTTGAGTCAAGTGGGGGGTCATTTGCAGGGTGGTTGAGCCGCCATCCAGGATAATGACATCGCTATCTTGCACAAATGCAGCGGCTCGCTTGCCAATCTTTTGCTTTTGCTCCAGGTGTTCCTGCTCGCGCAGCATAAAGGGCCATTCCGTATCGCCTCGCTCCGAAACTAAAGCGGCGCCCCCATGGAATCGGGTCAAAAGGCCCATTTCCTGTAATTCGCCCAAATCCCGGCGGATGGTCATGTCGGACACGTGCAGCTTGTCGCTAAATTCATTGACTGAGACAAAACCATTTTGGCGTAAGAGTT
>CAZDMM010000014.1:14082-19929 GCA_964505845.1 uncultured Caldilineaceae bacterium | reverse complement strand
TGGGCATGGCGTTCATGCGGTTTCATAGCGCACCTATCTTTAGATAAAAAACGAAAGCAGCGGCTTAGTAACCAGGTAATAAAAAATAACCCCCAGGTAAAACCCGGCCAGATAAAAGAGGCTATCTTGCATGCCCTGAGCGGCCAGCACATGCTGGCGGGTGGGGCAGCCGTTAGCCAGGGTAGAAAATAGACCAATCGCCACCCCGGCTCCTATTGTCAGGAGCAAAATCGGCCAGCCGACGGCCCCTAAACTCTGGGCTGACGCGGTGGGGGCCGGGGTGATTGGGGCGGGGGTTTCCCAATTAACCGGTCGGACAATCTGGGTTTTAGCGGGTGTCCAAACTAAATTTGGACACCCAGTTGCGCTGCTAAACTCAGTTTGGCAGCGAGAAACAGCTATAACTGGTTCGATAGCTTGAGTTTCCGCAGGCGCACTGCCCTGGAATTTGGGGGCCTGCCAATCTACCAGGCCAAAGGCCCCGGCCACCGAAAAGGCCAGCCAGGCGGTGACAAAAAAGGCGATGATCCCTTTGAGTAGCTCATGATCACGCACCAAAATAAAATCACGCAGGCCGCCGATAAAACACATGCGCGAGCGCTGGGCCAGATAACCCACAATCATCCCCACGATGAGTGTGACCAGGGCAGGCGTCATCAGTAAAATATCCCCCGTTTTAAAAACCACGTCCCCAGGGTTATGCCGATGACCACCCCCACCACCCCTAGCAGGGCCAACCCTTCGCCGTAGGCGCTGAACAGGACCAGGCGGGTGGGGCAGCCTAAAACCAGGATGGCGGCGTTCATCACCAGCAGCCCATAAATAAAGCTGCGCCAGGGCTTACCCAGCGAAACCCGGCGCGTTTCCTGATTCCGGCGGGCGGCTACGTAAGCACCCATGAGCACGCCTACGGTTGTTAACAGCGGAAAAGTGGTTGAGACGGGGGCAATTTCCCAATTGGCCCCAAAAGCTTGATTGGCCAGCCAGGCTACCATATCGCGGGGGTGACAGGCCATGCACAGGCCGTAAGCCGGCGGCGGTTGGACGCTAAAAAAAATCTGTACTCCCACCGCCAACAAGGCCGCCACTACCCCGTACACCACGGCCGAGACCCGCCCAGGAATAATTTTGCTTATCATCAAGTTTGTTGTCCCGGCTGATTGATAACTTTGCCTTTGAGCGAGTTCCGGTTAAGAAACCACTCTTCATGGTGGGGGCTGATAGTATCCGGGCTGCCCGGCAGGAGGAGTTTCCATTGATCTCCCAGATGAGCCACCAGTACTTTATCGTCCCAATCCCAACGGGAGCAGCGGCCTAACAAAACGCCGCCCACCTCCACTTCATAGATTCCGGTGAGGGGAGCATCGGCGGGGAGAAAATTCAGGGTCAAGAGTTCCGGGCGCGTGGCTGCCTGCCACTGCTCGGCCGGCACAGCAGCTTCACGGCGAACCTCGATGCTGATGATGTTCAACCCCATGCCGTTGCTGCCAATCTCATCGCTCAAAAGCTGGCTGAACTCATCGGGCGAGGTCAAACCAATGGGTGTGTAGCTTTTATCGGCTAATTTTTGCCAGCGGGTTTCTAAGCTGAGCGCAGCCGCTTCGGTATAGCGGCCTTTATCTACGGCGTGGTAAAAGTTTAAAACCGTCTCTCGCAATTGGGCTTGCGACTCTAGGCTTAATTCGGCTGAGATGTCTAAATTTTCAGCGGCAGTCGCTTGGGGCAGCCCCATCCAGCCGGATTGAATCCGCAGCAGGGCGCCCAGCGCAAACAGGGTCAGGCAAATGAGTAAGAATCTCAAATTGCTATTTTTCGGTGTCATAATTTTTCCCCTAACATAAACAAGCCACCTTCAGCCAAAAAGAACTACACCACAGATTACACAGATTTCACAAATTTTTGCTGTGTCTCCAAAGTAGTTGACCATTAGCGCATCTTAAAGACCGAGGCTGAAGCCATCGGTCTGAAAGAGCGAAGCCCTAACGGGCTAGATTCTTAGCTCGGAGAGCTTTGCTCTCTGAGTGCGGCGGCTTCAGCCCCGCACCTCAAGCCTCAAACTTGAGTTTGCCAACAGAATCGCTTCAGTCCCGCGCTTCCGGTTGGATAACAGAGTTCAATTTGTTAGGGAACAGGACAGATTTCACAAATAGGCAATCGCGCTTTAAGATTGGCGCAGGGCGCGGGTTTGCTTGTCAATAACAATAGCCACGTAAATGACCAGACCTTTCGCCATTAACTGGTAATAAAACGGCACGTTGAGGATGGTTAAGCCATTGGAAATAATCCCAACGATAAAGGCTCCCAGCAGGGTGCCGCCAATGCTGCCGACGCCGCCAAACAGGCTGGTGCCGCCAATCACCACCGCCGCAATCACATCCAACTCGGTGCCTTGCCCGGCGGTAGGATTGCCGGAGTAGAGCCGCCCGGCAATAATAATGCCGGCCAGGGCCGAGAGGACGCCGCTCATACTGTAAACAAACAGTTTGACCCGGTCCACATTGATGCCGGAGATGCGGGCCGCCTCTTCATTGCCACCGACGGCGTAGACATAGCGCCCCAGTTTGGTGCGGGTCAGCACAATATGGGCTAACACCATCACCACCACGGCGATGATAACCGGGATGGGGATGGGGCCAACATACCCGTTGCCCAACGCCAAAATCACCGGCTCTTCAACAAAAATAGGCTCACCACCGCTGTAACTCAAGGCAATGCCGCGTAAGGCGGTCATCGTAGCTAGGGTGACGATCAGGGGGTTTAAGCCCTGTTTGGCTACCGCCAAGCCATTCAGCATCCCAAACAAACCGAGTACCACCACGGTGATTAAAATGGCGGCAGGCCAGGGGACGTAATAGTTCCACATTAATCCGGCCAGCAAAACCCCGCTGAGGGCTACCAGCGAACCCACCGACAGGTCAATCCCGGCAGTGATGATGATGAAAGTTAAGGCGCAGCCGATGATGACGTTGGCCGAAATCTGGCGCGAAACGTTGATAAAGTTATCTATGGTTAGGAAGCGCGGCGAAAGAATAGCAAATATCGCCACAAAAAAGAGCAGCGCAAACAACACCCCCATGTTGCGTAATCGCCCTACATCTATCCGGCGCTTTGGCTCCGTCCCGCTGACCGCTTTATCAGTAGATGTAGTTGTTATTTTTGCGTCCATAATCAGGGGAGCTCCTTTTCCATTGATCCAAGCGTTGCATAAGTCATAATCTCTTCCTGAGAGGTATTGGCCGTGACCACCTGGGCTGTAACCTCTCCCTGGCGCATCACGATGATATGGTCACTCACCGCCAGCAACTCTGGCAGTTCTGAGGAAACTACGATGATGCCGTGCCCTTCTTCGGCCAGTTGGCGAATTAATTTGTGAATTTCGGCTTTGGCCCCAACGTCTATCCCCCGCGTCGGTTCGTCCAAAATGAGGATTTTGGGCTGGGTCATCAACCAGCGCGATAAAATAACCTTTTGCTGGTTGCCGCCGCTGAGGCTGATAATGGGCGTACCCGTGCTGGGCGTGCGAATACTCATCTTTTCAACATAGCCGTTAACTAAGCCGTGTTCCTGGTTCCGGCGCACAAAACCCAATAGCCGGGTCAGCGTCCCAAAACCCAGATAGGCCATGGTCATATTCTCGCGCACGCTCAGATCATTGAACAAGCCATCGTCTTTGCGGTCTTCGGTGGCCATACCCAGGCCCAAACGAATAGCATCCTGAGGTGACTTGATTTTGGCGACGCGCCCCTCAACCCGAATCTGGCCCAAGTCAAACGGGTCAATGCCAAAAATGGCCCGCATTAACTCGGTGCGCCCCGCTCCCACCAAACCGGCAAACCCAAGCACCTCACACTGGTGCAGTTTAAAACTGATATTTTTAAAGAATTTGTGACTCGTCAGGTTTTCAACTTCTAGTAAAACTTTGCCCTGGCCGCCTTCATAGCGTTGGGAGCGAGAGACCGCCAAATCCCGGTTGACCATCATGCGCACCACCTCGTTATAGGTCAGCTCCCCAATGGGCTTTGACCCGACCAGTTCGCCGTCGCGCAAAACCGTCACGTAATCGGCAATTTCAAATATCTCTTCTATCTTATGGGAGATAAAAATAATCGCCTTGCCCCGCTCTTTAAGCTGCCGCATGGTCTCAAAAAGGCGTTTCACCTCGGCGGGAGTCAAGCTAGAGGTAGGCTCATCCATAATGATGAGGTCATTATCTAAATGGAGGGCCTTGGCAATTTCTACCATTTGCCGTTGGGCCACCGTTAAATCGGAGATGCGGGCCCACGGATCCAGGTCGCCAAATCCCATCGCATTCAAATCGGTGCGGCATTGCTCAAACAATTGGCGGGTTTGCAAGAAAAAATTGCGGGTAGGCTCCCGGCCCAAAAAGATGTTTTCGGCCACTCGCAAGTTAGGGCAGAGCAAAAGCTCTTGATAAATGGTGCTAACCCCGCTGTTCAAAGCCTCTCTGGCGTTGTGAAAGACCACTTCCCGGCCCAGAAAAAGGATTTTTCCACTGTCGGGCCGGTACAACCCCGACAGAATTTTCATCAGGGTTGATTTGCCGGCCCCGTTCTCACCCACCAGGGCGTGAATGGAGCCGCGTTGAGCCGCAAAGTCTACCGCTCTCAGGGCCTGCACGCCCGGAAAGCGCTTGGAGATGCCCCGCATCTCTACCACAATCACATGATTTTTGTCACCGTTAGCCATGTACAAATTACTCACTTGTCCCAGTTCTCGACGCCCCTCATTGTAATGGGATACCCGCAGGGTCGTCAAATAACAAATCGAGATAAAGGTGACAGTCACTTTTTTAAAGTGACTGTCACCTGATAAATCTTTACTTCGGTGCTTTATCCGGGTCGCCGCCCCACTGCATCCAGGCGTCCACGTTATCGGCGACGACAACGGGGGTTTTGATGTAGGTGGGGTCGGGGTAGTCCTCGACCTTGCTTTCGCCGCGGGCGATGCTGATGGCAATCTCCATCTGGCGGCGGGAGATGAGGTCAGGGCGTTGGACGATGTCGGCGCGGAACATGCCGCCGGCCTGGATGGCCCGGAAGGCGTCGGCGGTTCCGTCAAAGCCGATGACGAGAGATTTGGCGGGGTCTTTGCCGGCGGCTTCCATGGCGCTCATGGCGCCGAGGGCGGAGTCATCATTGCAGCCAAAGACGACGTTGATCTCCGGGTTGCCTTGCAGGATGTTCTCCATCACTTCCAATGCCCTGGGGCGCAGGCCATAGCCGTTCTGGCGGACGACGATTTCGGCATCTGGGGCGGTGGCTTTGAGGCCCTTCTCAAAGCCGTCCACGCGGGCCACACAGTCGGTGAAGGTGGGCAAATCCAACGTGGCCACCACGGCTTTGCCGCCGAGGTTGTCGTTGATCCACTTACCGGCAAACTGCCCGGCCAACTCACCGCCGCCGAGGCTGTCGGTGCCGATGAAGGGGACGACGCCGTCCATCTTGGGTTGGGGCGAGCCGTCGTTGATGACGGGGATGCCTTTGGCTTTGGCCATATCGGCTACCGCTTTGAAGCTGGCGGGGTCGGCGGGGGCCTGGATGATGGCATTGACGCCGGCGGCGATGAGGTCTTCACCGCACTTGACGTGCTTTTCGGGGTTCAACTCGTTGATGCAGACGACGACTTCCGCGCCCAACTCTTCACCCTTGGCTTTGAAGCCGTTGTTCAGGGTGATCTGGTACTCGTGTTCCAATGTGATCTGGATCACCCCAATCTTGACCGGTGCGCCCGCAGCCGAAGGCGCTGCGGCGGCGGCCTCTTCTTTGGGGGCCTTATCCGGGTCGCCGCCCCACTGCATCCAGGCGTCCACGTTATCGGCGACGACAA
>CAZDMM010000014.1:10779-13982 GCA_964505845.1 uncultured Caldilineaceae bacterium | reverse complement strand
CGTTGTTCAGGGTGATCTGGTACTCGTGTTCCAATGTGATCTGGATCACCCCAATTTTGGTTTTCTTGGCTTCGGCGGCCGGCTTGGCCTCTTCCGTCGCCGCCGGTTTTTCGGTCGGCTTGGCTTCGGGTTTGGCCTCGGTGGGCGGCGCGGCCGGCGTTTCACCGGGGGCTTCGACGACTTTATCCGCCTCTTGCTGTACCGCCGCTACCGGGGTGCGGGTGGCAGCGCCGCATGCGCTCAACACCAAAGCTGCCAGCGCCAGTAACAGAACCGAAAGAAAAAGATGTCGTTTAGACATTTTGTTTGTCCCTTTCTCCTACCTTAAGGTTAATTTCACCGTTGATATTTTCTGGACACCTCAATGTATCCATGTTGTGTGTAAAGGACAGGTTAATTGATGTGTGTGATATTATCACCTCCTTTTTTATCTGATTTCAGCCTGGCCACTCAGCCAGAGTGGCCAGGTCATCATAGGCCGGCTCAACCTGCCGCAGCAAGCGGCCATAGAAATCAGCGTAGGGACGGTAAAAAGCATGGGCTTCCGGGCGAGGGTCAAACCGTTTGGTGCGCCGGGCAAAACGCTCGGCGGTGGCAGCCATATCATCATAAATACCCAGGGCATAGCCGGCCAGGATTACTGCGCCCAGGGCCGGCAAATCCTCGCGGGCCAGGCACACGTAGGGGATGCCCATCACATCGGCTTTGATTTGATTCCACAGGGCGCTTTTGGAACCGCCGCCGTAGACCGTCACCTCAGCCACTTGAGCTTCGGGGTGGGCCGCTTGCAGAGATTGAAAGGCCAGGTATTGGTCATAGGCAATGGACTCCAGCACGGCCCGGTAAAAATGTTCCCGCTTGTGAGTCCAGGTAAAGCCAAACCAACTGCCTTTGTAATTAGTGTTGGTTGGGCAGGCGCGACCGCCCAGGTGGGGAATAAAGAAGAGCCTGTCGGAGCCGGGCGGGAGTTTGGCGGCGTTTTCATCCAGAATATCGTACACGGCGCTGCCGCCGCCGCGCTGTTGGGCTGCTACTTCATCGGCGTAGGCAAAGGTTTCCTGGAACCAGTGATGCGTTAGCCCGCCGCCGATAATCAACGAGACCGGATTCCACAGGCCGGGGATGGGCGAGGGGATGATTTCGGCCATTTTGTGCTTCATGTCGGGCCGAAACTCATCGGTACACAGAGCGATAACGGGGTAAGTGCCGGCCACGTCGCCAATCCGGTTGGGCTTGGTGATGCCGGCCCCCACAAAGCCGGCCGATTGGTCGCCCGCCCCGGCCACAATGGGCGTGCCGGCCAGCAGGCCGGTTGCCTGGGCCGCCTGCTGCCCCACATAGCCGATGATTTCGGAGGATTTGACGATGCGGGGTAGCTTGTCAACCGGCAGCCCCATCACCTGGCACAAATCCTGTGACCAGGCATATTTGGGCGTATCGCTTAAGCCGGTGGCCCACAGGTAGGTGTAATCAATAAAGGTTTCTTCCGCCGACAAATTAGCCATCTGGCCGATAATATAACTGCTGATGGTGACAAATTTGGCGGTACGCTGGTACACCTCAGGGAACTCCGCCCGAATCCACAACATTTTGGGGGCAAAGGTGGGCTGCCCCGCGCCGGTCTGCCGCCGGATGGAGTCGTGAAAATTGTCCATTACGTAATTCAAGTGGGGCGCAAAGCGCATATCGAGGGTGGTGGTATAGGGCGTGGTGGCTTCACCGGCCGCATCAATGCCCATGGTGCCGCTAATCATGCCGTCAAAACAAATCCCGGCCACCGCCGCCGGGACAACTTGTGATTTTTCTAGCAGTTCTTTGATGGCATTCAGAGTGGCCCGCACGTGCCGGGGGCCGTCATATTCGGCCACGCCGGGGCGGGGCTGGACGGGATGGGTATCGTAGCTGGCCTCGCCCAGGGCCTTGCCTTCGGTATCAAAGATAGAGGCTTTGGTAAAGCTGGAACCTAAATCAATCCCGATCAGATATTTCTCTGTCATGATGCCCCTCCCCTTAAAAAAAATGAGACATCAAGCCACAAAGCGAGGATGTCTCAAACTGTTTACTGACCAGACCCTCCACGCATCGTTGACCTGGAGCCATTTAGCTGGCGATTTATTTGGTTTCGTAACCCTTCAGGTGACCGGCGCTTTTTTCGCTGGCAAAGCGAATAAAAAGGGACAAATAGGGTCTACCTAAGTGCCAGTCACCTTCTTATTTGCTTTCAAACATAAAAACTGTTTGAAGAAAACTTTTTTTTGTTTGCTGAGGGTGCTATTTTAACACGTCTGGCCCATAAAAAATAGTGAAATATGTCATTGCTAAGGAGGATACATGTCATTATCGGGCTGTGTGAAGCCGGGCTGCCTTCTCACAGACCGATCAACTCCTTGGTCAAGCGGACGGCGGCGCTGGCGTCGGTGGCAAAGCCGTCTGCGCCGCAGCGGTCGGCATATTCTTGGCTCACCGGCGCGCCTCCCACCAATATTTTCACCTGGTCGCGCAGGCCGGCCTCTTTAATGGCCTCGATGGTCACTTTGAACATAGGCATAGTGGTGGTGAGAAAGGCGCTCATCCCGACCGCCTGGGGCCGGTGCTCCTTGATGGCGGCCACAAATTTTTCGGGCGGGGTGTTGACGCCCAAATCAATCACTTTAAAGCTGGCCCCTTCCAGCATGATATTGACCAGATTCTTGCCAATATCGTGGATGTCTCCCTTGACGGTGCCCATGACAAAGGTGCCGATGGGCTGGAAGCCAGTTTTGGCAATCAGGGGTTTTAGAATATTCATGGCCCCCTGCATGGCCTTGGCTGAGATGAGCATCTCCGGCACAAAATAGTCGCCCACCTCAAACAGCCGCCCTACCTCTTCTAGCGAGGGGATCAGGGCGTCGAAAACCATGGTGAGCGGCGGGATCTCCACGTCCAGCCCTTCGTTAGTTAATTCAATGACTTTGGTCGCATCCCCATCGAGGGTGTATTGGTACAGGCTATCCAAAATTTCTTCTTGTCTGCTCATAAGATGCTCCTTAGAAAATGGAGATTGGTAATTAGAGATTGGAGATTAAATCCAATCTCTAATCTCACGTTTAATTTCGTCATTGATGGCGTGCCACAAGCTTGTGAACACTCCTCAAGTGGCCGGGGCCAGCTTATCCATATCCAGGGGGTAGACTCCACACTCTCGAATAGTGCGCAGCATAGCC
>CAZDMM010000014.1:1393-10679 GCA_964505845.1 uncultured Caldilineaceae bacterium | reverse complement strand
CCAGAAAAAGCTGCTGGTAGCCCAGCAGATCACGCGGGTTGGACCAAACATCGCGCAACTGCACAAAAATGGCCCTTTTCCCCTTAAAGCGTTTGACGCGCTGCTTCATCGTTTCAAAGCGATGCGGGGCGAAGGGGTCGGGCGGGTTCCACTTTTCCAGGTCGGCCATATTTTTGATAGGCGCAAATTCATCCACAGCCATGGCGTAGGCTTCGTGGCCCCTGGTGCGGGTCACACCCCACTCGTCTAGCAGATGCTCATCATCAACCCTGGTTTTGATATAATCCGGGCCGCACATCACCGCGTCCAGGTCAAACCGTTCAATAAAATCTTCGTAACTGCCCCCACCGGTCATGGTTTTGATCAGGTCGGGGTCAATATCCCACTCAAAGGTGGGGATGCGGTCTGGCTCCTGCCGCCGGATAACGGCCAGGACTCGTTCCGCGCTGGTCATATCGCTTTTCATAACCATATTTCTCCTTTTATCCTTTTACCTCACCCTCGGCCGTCACCGCTGAGACTCGCTCCAGCCCGGCGTAGGCCACCGCGCACAACTTGGTGTGAATCTGTTCGCCGGGCTGCAGCAGCAGGGCCGTGCCGTTGGCAATGGCCTCATTTAAGCCGTTGGTGGGGTAGCTGCTCCAGGGTTCCAGGGCGGCGGTGTGGGTGCGGCCCCACCAGGGATAACCCTGGGCCGCGTCGCCAAGCTGCTGCCAGTACCACACGTAGCGGTACAGCGCGGGGTCAAAATGCAGGCCAAAGCCGACCCGCCGGGCCGGGTTGGTGATGGCATACCAGCCCTCGCTCAATTCGGCCAGGTAGGCCATTTCCTGGGCCTTAACCTCGCCGTAGGCTGGCACCCGGCTGGCATCGGCCAGCGACCCATCGGGTGCGGCCACGTGGGGCCAAGCGCCGCTGGCGTTCGGCTGAAAGCGGCGCGGCTCGTAGCCGGGGATGGCTTCATGCACCAGAAAACGGCGGGCCGGGGCATCAATAACGGCCCCTTCGTCCAAAAATGGGCGGCCAAACGCAAGGTGTTGGCCCCACATCAGGTGTAGCGGCTGGCCGGCCTCGTTGGTTAAACGTTCCTCAATCATCAAGACCGCCCGGCCTGGCTCCAGTGAGAGCGTCTTTTCGATAAAGAAGGGGGTACGGATAGGCCGCACCCACAGCCGCACCGCCACCCGGTGGGGCGAGTCCTCCAGCAAAGCATACTGCCAGGGAATCAAACTGATTTCCCCGTGCTGGCCCAGATCGGCCCCCTGGTAATTTACATACGGGCCGCCGTTAGGGAGAATCTCATTCCAGCCGCCGCTGTAATAATCCAAAAAAGGGCCGTTGGAGGGCGCTGAGGGCATATTGCGGTTAGGGTTGCGGAGTCCGCCCGGCCCAGAAAAAAGAAAATCCAGGTCGGTTGGTTTGTAGCGAAATTCGATGATGTCGCTGCCCTTATCTACCAACACCACCACCCGAAGCAGTTCGTTTTCCAGGATAATGGTTTGCAGCCCTGCCAGCTTCCAGGCGTCGGAGATGCGGCAGCCGTGATTGCGGGGTAAGCCGAGAGTCATAGCGATCCTTTCTGCGATGATTGAAGAGGGGCCGGGGTCATCCCCGTAGCTTTTGATGAGAGTTTACTATGATTGGGTTAGCTTCCCGGAGGCTGGTCAGAATCGAGCCTCCGGGAAGCTTTTTAGATCGTTTTTGATAAGAGTTTACTATGATTTTTGCGCCATTGCTATTTCTGGGGGGATATTTTACTGCGTGTGTGCTCCTCAGCTCCCAACCGATAGGCCGCCCTGGTTGGGGGCAGGTTAGGGTTTTTCAAAATTTATCGTGTACGACATCCAATTGCCAAAAAAAGCTCTCTCAACCAGGCCAACAGAGTGGGCCAGCCGGGTTACGCTTGCCCGCCGCTGAAAATGGGGGTCGGCGATGACTTCGGTCACACATAATATTCCACCGGGTTTAAGACTCTCAAATATCTCTGCCAGCGCCGCTGTTTGATCGGGTATCTCACCCAGCACTGTCACCAGCAAAACCCGGTCATATTGATGGCGCCCCAGTTTCCCCTCACCTGCCCCCCCGTGGATGAACTGGACGTTGCCCAAATGTTCCGCCTGCACCTTATCCCGCACTCGCCGCAGCATACCGGCTTGAATATCAAAGGCGGTCACCTGGCCGGTAGGGCCAATTTGTTTAGCCACCGGAATGGTCAGCCGTCCCGGCCCACAGCCAAAATCCAACACCTTCAGCCCAGGCTCAAGAGCCAGGTGCTGGATGATTTGGCCTGCGCTATAATTTTTGAGGAAAGGATTATCCATTTCGACCAGCCAACTCAACCAGGTGGGACAGGGAATGGCTACCCGGTGCGAAGAAAATCTCCAGACAATGGCTATGATGACCAAAACGGCAATGAGACCTGCGCCAATGTAGAGTGGTAACATCTTTATACCTGCAAAGTTTACAAGGGTGATTTACAAATGTAGAGATGTCTTAATCATATCATTTGTGTTAAAATCTCGGTAATTTTTGAAGGCACAAAATCGTTCCAAGAAGGATAAAAACTATGTCTCAAGCAGTCATCATTGACGCCATCCGTACCCCGGTCGGGACGTTTGCCGGGGCCTTAAGCCAGGTGCGGCCCGACGACCTGGCCGCGCTGGTGCTGAACGCTTTGATAGCACGAACTGGCCTTGACCCGGCCCAGATCGAAGAAGTAATTTTGGGCTGCACCAACCAGGCCGGTGAAGATAATCGCAACGTGGCCCGCATGGCCCTGCTGCTGGCCGGTTTTCCGCACAGCGTGGGCGGAGTCACCGTTAACCGCCTGTGCGCCTCTGGCCTGGATGCCATTATTGCGGCCGGGCGGGCCATTGCAGCCGGGGAGGGAGAGGTCTATCTGGCCGGCGGCGTAGAAAGCATGACCCGCGCCCCTTACGTGTTGAGCAAAAGCGAAACCGCCTTTGACCGCACGGCCAAACTGTACGACACCTCCATCGGCTGGCGTTTTCCCAACCCCAAAATGGAGGCGCTCTTTCCGCTGGAAGCTATGGGCGAAACCGCCGAGAATATCTACCAGCAGCGGCCCCACCTCAGCCGGGAGCGGCAGGATGCCTTTGCCCTGGAAAGCCAGGGCCGCACGGTGGCGGCCATCAATGCCGGCAAATTCAAAGATGAGATTACGCCGGTTGTGATCCCGCAGCGCAAGGGTGACCCGGTTGTGCTGGATACGGATGAGCACCCGCGCATGAAGTGGATCAGCGAGTGGGGGAAATATGAAGTGGCGACCAGTATGGAGCAGTTGGCCAAGCTAAAACCGGCCTTCCGGGCCGGCGGGACAGTTACCGCCGGTAACTCCTCCGGGGTCAATGATGGGGCGGCGGCAGTGCTGCTAACCTCGGCCGGCAAGGCGCAGGAGCTGGGCCTGAAGCCGATGGCCCGCATTGTGGCTTCGGCCGCCGCCGGGGTAGACCCGCGCCTCATGGGCCTGGGGCCGGTTCCGGCGGTGCGCAAGGCCCTGGCGCGAGTCGGCCTGACCGTGGCCGACCTGGATTTGATTGAGCTGAACGAGGCGTTTGCGGTACAGGCGTTGGCGGTGATGGAAGATTTGGGCCTGCCCCATGAGCGCACCAACGTCAACGGGGGGGCCATTGCCCTGGGCCACCCCCTGGGCTGCAGCGGGGCGCGGATTATAACCACCCTGCTGCACGAGATGAAACGCCGCCAACAGGCCGGTACCGCCGCCTCCCCTTACGGCCTGGCAACGCTGTGCGTCGGCGTGGGCCAGGGCGTCGCCACCATTGTGGAGTGGCTGGGGTAAGGAAAGACCCCGGAGTCATAAAGGATTTAATTTTCAAAATCAGGGGCCTTTGGCTCAGAGCTTGGAGGGTTGGATAAAGAGACGGCCAACCTTCTAAAGTGGATTTGATCGTCAAAACTCATGATACTTTAGGGGTCTTTTTTTGTTGACAGAAAGAACAAATGTTCGTATAATTAAGGTTGAGAAAGGAGGCCAACGCATGGACAGCCAGCAAAAAATGGAAATTCTGAGCCGGGCGGCGGTGTTGGATTGCGAAGGCCCGCCGGCCTTGACCCGCGAACAGCGCAAAGTTCAGTTTCTTGAGCAGAGCCGGGTGTATGTAACCCACCCCCAACGGGGCAAAATTTCGGTACTGCGCACCATGCAGACCAGCGCCTGCGAGCGCAACTGCTACTACTGCCCCTTTCAAGCCGGGCGTGATTACCGGCGCGTTTCCTTCAAACCGGAGGAGTTGGCCGCTTCGTTTGACCAAATCCAGCGTAAAGGTCTGGTTGAGGGCCTATTTTTGAGCAGCGGCATCATCGGAGGGGGCGTCAAAAGCATGGATACCCTGCTGGACACGGTGGACATCGTGCGCCGCAAGTACCAGTATCACGGCTACATCCATCTTAAAATTATGCCCGGCGCAGAAACCGGCCAGATTGAGCGGGCGGCTCGCCTGGCCGACCGGCTTTCGATCAATTTAGAAGCAGCCAACGAAAATCGTTTGGCGGCGCTGGCCCCCAAAAAGGATTACTGGCAAGAGCTGCTGCCGCCGCTCTACTGGCTGGGCCAAAATCAGCCTCAGTTTGACCCCTGGGTAAAGCGGCCCAGCCTCACCACCCAATTTGTGGTCGGCCCGGCCGGTGAAAGCGACCGGGAACTGCTGACCACGGCCCAAACCTTGTACCGGCAGGCCAACCTGGCCCGCGCCTATTATTCCCCCTTTAATCCCATCCGGGGCACTGTCTTAGAGCACGCGCCCAAAACGCCCCCTCTGCGAGAGCACCGGCTCTACCAGGCCGATTGGCTATTACGCTTTTACGGCTTTGAGTTGGCTGAACTGCCCTTTGACGAACAGGGCCACTTACCCCTTACCACCGACCCCAAACTGCTGTGGGCGCAAACCCACCTGAGCCATCAACCCATCGAAATCAACCGGGCCGACCGGACTCAACTGCTGCGTATCCCCGGCATCGGCCCCAAGGCGGCCGAAACTATCCTCACTGCCCGCCGGCAGGGGCGCTTAACCGAGCTGCCACAGCTCAAACAATTGGGGGTCCAAACTAATCGCGCCGCCCCCTACCTGCTGCTCAACGGCCGCCGGGCCGATTATCAACTCCCCTTGTGGTGATCTTGGCCCATTTTCCCGGCTAATGGGGGCGTTCCAGGCTGCGGGAACGCCCTTTTTGTTTTGCAATTGTTAAAACATTTTCAAGAAAATCGGTGTATAATGGGGATATAATTGCGCTTGCCCCAGATTTTTGACAGACCTCAAAGGTTTTCAAAACCGTTGAGGTCTACTTTCACCCAAAAATCGGGACACACGCTTCACAGTGGTCAGGTTTGTAGAGGTTAACCTATGTTTTTTGCTGAAGACGGTACGGCCCGGTCTTCACCCCTATTCAATCTTATCAAGCAGCGGCTTAATTCCCCCTTACCGCTGGTTCGCTGCACCAAAACAACCCTGGTGCATTTATCACATTCTCTGGAGAATATGATTTTGAACCACCGGATTCCGGCGGTTATTTTTGCGGGCTTTCAAGAGTCAAGGCACTGGCAGCAAGAAACGGCGCGTTACCGGGCGTTGGCGCAGGTAGCCCGGCAGGTGTGCATTTTCAGCACCCCGCCTTTGCCGCCTGAGAGTGAAGCCGGGTCAATCTACATCCCCCTGCAGCCCGCTGATCCCCTTGGCCGGGAATGGTTTTTGGCCGTTCTGTCCGACCCGTTGTCTGTCATCTTGTGCGGGCAAGACAGCCGGCTGGCGGTGGCAAAAGAGTCTGCCCGGCAGTTTGAAACCCTGTGGAGTTTTGATCCGCCCCTGATCAATGCCGCGCTTGATGTTTTGGAGGAGGTGGTGGCAAACTACCGGCCTGAAAAGCTATCCCAAGTACAAGAAGCCCGGCGCAGCTACTCGCCGGCGCAGACCGACCTGGCCCTGCTGACCGAATTCACCCTGCACCTGGTTAGGCTGGAAGAACGGCTGCACCACCGCTACCGCGAAATCGAGGCGCACCTCAAACAGCACCAGAGCTATCTTGAGGCCCAAGTAGCCCGGCGTACCAATGAATTGGCGACGATGCAGCAGCGCTATCGTGACCATTTGGAGGATTTGGTCATCGAGCGCACGGCCGAGTTGCGGGCCGCCAACCAAAATCTGCGGCGCGAGATTGCCGAGCGCAAGCGGGCCGAGGCAGAGCAGGAACGGTTGCTGGCGGCCGAGCAGGAGCAGCGTCTCCTGGCTGAAACTATGCGCGAAGTTACCCTGACTCTGACCTCACAGATAGACCACACGGCCGTATTGGATGAAATCCTGCGTCAAGCCCAGCGAATTGTGCCTTGCAGCGCCGCCCACATTGTGCTCTTGCAGGATAACATCCTGCGCATGGCTCGCTGGCAGGGCTATGATGCTTTTGGGTGTGAAGAGTTTATGGCCAGTCTTACCCAGCGGGTGGATGACTTCTTGATGTCGAAGGCGGTGATTCAAGCCAGAACAGGGTTGGTTATCCCTGATACCGCCCAGGAGCCAACCTGGAAGGTTATAGCGCCGACCGCCTGGATCCGAGGGCACCTGATCATGCCTATTTGTTTGCAGGAGCGGGTTTTGGGATTGCTCCGCTTGGATAGCGACGTGCCGGGCCAATTTTCGGCTCAGGATGCCCAAAGATTACAGGCGTTGTCGGGGGCGGCAGCCATTGCCCTGGAGAACGCCCGCTTATATATGGAAACTCAGCAGCGTCTTAAAGAGCAAACCGCTCTGCGAGAGGCCATTGCCCTGATCTCATCTCCCCTGGATTTAACCACTGTGCTCAATCAAATTACCGAGCATATGGGCCGGGCGATTGATGTTACCAGCGCCTATCTCAATAGTTATGAAGTAGAAACCGGCGCCAGCATGGTTCTGGCCGAATATTACAGCCCCCAGGCCAAGGCCGAGGAACGAGAATCGGATTTGGGGGTTAGCTATGATTTGCGGCGAGACTTTCCCAGCACCCTGGCGTTTTTGCAATCCGGCCAACCGAGCCAGGTGATGCATGCGGACGATGGAGGTGTTCTTGAAGCTGACATGGAGCATATCCGGCGGTTTGGCGGGCAAAGCGTGCTGTTCATTCGGCTGCAAGCCGGGGCAGAGCTGCTGGGCTACGCCACCCTATGGGAGAGCCGCCGCCGGCGCGAATTTACCGCCGAGGAGGTGAGCCTGGGCCAGGCCCTGGGCCAGCAAGCTGCCGGCGCCATTCAACATGCCCAGTTGCATGAGCAAACCCGGCGGCAGGCCCGGCAGATGCAGCAAATTTTAGATTCGGTGGAGACGGGGCTGCTGCTGCTGGATGCCGATTACCATATCAAATTGGCCAATCCGGCCGGCCGCGTTTATCTGTCAATGTTGACCGATGCGCAACTGGGGCAAACTCTGACCCATTTAGGCAATCACCTCCTGGAGGATTTGCTGATTTTGCCCCACAATAGCTATTACCATGAGGTGATGCCCCGCGAGGCGACCCATCCCATCTTTGAAGTGACGGCTCGACCGGTGCAGGGTAAGCCCAAAACCGAGGGCTGGGTGTTGGTGGTGCGCGATGTTACCGCCGAACGAGACACCCAAAAGCGTATGCAGCAGCAAGAAAAACTGGCGGCGGTAGGTCAACTGGCAGCCGGCATTGCCCATGATTTTAATAATATTTTGACCAGCGTTATCGGTTTTGCCGAATTGGCTCAAACTACCCCGGCCACACCCGATTCTGTGCGGCGAGACCTGGCTCAGATTGTTAAGCAGGGGCAGCGCGGCGCTCATCTGGTGCGGCAAATTCTGGATTTTGCCCGGCAAAATATCAGCACCAAGCGCGCCTTAGGGTTTAGCCAGTTTTTAGAGGACATGGTGCAGCTTTTGGAGCGAACCATCTCTGAGACCATCCGGCTGGAGTTAGAAATTGAGCCGCACCATGAGAACTATACCATCCAGGCTGACCCCACCCAATTGCAGCAGGTTTTGACCAACCTGGCGGTCAACGCAGCCGACGCCATGCCCTTGGGGGGTGTACTGCGCTTCCACCTGGCCAGATTTATGCTTGCGCCCGGACAGCGCCCGCCTTATCCCGGTATGCCTCCAGGCCAGTGGTTGGTTTTAACCATCTCAGATACCGGGGTAGGCATCCCCCCGGAGATTCGCGCCCACATTTTTGAGCCGTTTTTCACAACCAAAGAGGTTGGGCAGGGCACCGGCCTGGGCCTGGCCCAGGTGGACGGCATTATCAAACAGCACGGCGGGTATATCAACATGGAAAGTGAGGTGGGCCAGGGCACCACCTTTACCATCTTTCTGCCGGAGCTGCTCTTATCAAAAACTGACTCCCCTGGCCTGGGTCAGGCTCAAAAAACTCAGGCCGGCGGAGAAACTATCTTGCTGGTTGAGGATAACCTGTCTGTTTTAATAGTGGTCAGCGCCATGCTCGAAAGGCTGGGCTACCATGTGCTAACGGCTACCAACGGGCGGGAAGCCCTGGAAGTGTGTTACCAGCATCAAGCTAACATCGCCCTGGTGATTACCGATTTAGCCATGCCCGAAATGGATGGCCTGACCCTGGCCAGAATCTTACAAACCAACCAACTCCATCCCAAAATCCTGGCCATCACCGGTTATCCATTGAAGCTGGCTCAGAGTGATTTATCTGCCCTGGGCATTGTAGATTGGCTGCAAAAACCCATCAATATGGAATTGTTAGCCTACAAGTTGGAACAGGTGCTGCCAAAAAAGCCCTAACAAAAATAATTTTGACAGTAATCCTGAGTCAGACTATACTAAAAATCCCGATTCTCCTAAGCCTGTAAATTGACCGTAAGGGCCTCCATGAAAACTCTGGAAACCGCAGAAACCTACGACGTCAGCCGGTATGAGCGGCCCTCAGTTACCGTAGATGTGGTCATCTTTAGCATCCTGGATGAGGAGCTCAAGGTGCTGCTGGTTAAGCGCAGAATCTGGCCCTTTGAAGGTATGTGGGCCATTCCGGGAGGCTTTGTCCACATGGATGAAAGCCTGGAAACCGCCGCCTACCGTGAGCTGGGCGAAGAAACCGGCCTCACCAGCGAGCATGTCTACCTGGAGCAGCTTTACACCTTTGGCCAGCCCAACCGAGACCCGCGTACCAGGGTGATTACGGTAGCTTATTTTGCCCTGGTCAGCGCCGACAAAATCAAGCCCCAGGCCGCCGACGATGCCGAAGAAGTCGCTTGGTTTTCTGTGTATAAATTGCCACCCCTGGCCTTTGACCA
>CAZDMM010000014.1:0-1383 GCA_964505845.1 uncultured Caldilineaceae bacterium | reverse complement strand
CTGCGTTATAAATTGGAATATACTGCGGTTGGCTTTCAGCTTTTGCCAGAAAAATTTACCCTGCGCCAACTGCAAGATGCCTACGAAATCATTCTGGGAACCAAGCTGGACAAAGGTAATTTCCGCAGCAAACTGCGCAAAACCCAGGTGGTGGAGATGGTAGACGGCTACCGCGATACCGGCGGCCGGCCGGCCCGCTTGTATCGCTTCCGTGAAGATGCGGTAGCCGAAGTGAAAGCCCGGCGTCTTTTCCCTTAACAAGCAGTAAGGTAACACGTAGCAAAGTAGCAGGGTAGCATGTAGCAGGGAGAGTTATCAACCTATTACCTTGCTGCCTGCCACCTTGAATTTGGAGTCAACCATGAATACTTTAGCCATTCTGATGGCCGGCGGCGCCGGCACACGCCTGACGGTGCTTTCTGATAAGCGGGCCAAACCGGCCGTGCCTTTTGCCGGAAAATACCGGATTATTGATTTTACCCTCTCCAACTGCGTTAACTCTGGCATTTATGATGTGGCGGTGCTTACCCAATATCGCCCCCACTCCCTCAACAATCATATCGGCATCGGCAAACCCTGGGACCTGGACCGCCAGCGCGGGGGTATCCAGCTCCGCCAGCCCTACCAGGGCAGCAGCGCCGACCTGGATTGGTATCGTGGCACAGCCGACGCCGTTTATCGCAACCTGGATTTTATCCTGGAGCACAACTCCGACTTGGTGCTCATCCTCTCCGGCGACCATATCTACAAGATGGATTACCGGCCCATGCTGGAATATCACCACGAAAAAGGGGCCGATTTGACGGTTGGGGTGATGAATGTGCCCCTGGAGGAAACCGATCGCTTTGGCATCATGAGTGTTAACCGCAACATGCGGGTGATCGAGTTTACCGAAAAGCCCAAAAATCGAGACAAAGGCACCCTGGCTTCCATGGGGATTTACGTTTTTAGCGCCGACGTGCTGGTGCGCCGCCTCTCCGAAGGGGGAGCCGACGCGCCCCGCATTGATTTTGGCAAAGATGTCATCCCGGCCATGATCAATGAGGACAAGGTTTACGCTTACCCCTTTGAAGGTTACTGGGTTGATGTGGGAACCATCCAATCCTATTGGGAGACCAACCTGGCCCTGATTGACCAGGGCCAGAATGGCAGCCTGAACCTGCATGACCCTGATTGGGTCATTCACACCCGCAGCGAGGAGCGCCCGCCGGTAAAATTGGGGCCGCAGGCTCAGGTAGCCAATAGCCTGATCTCAAATGGCTGCGTCATCCGGGGACGGGTGGAGCGGTCGGTACTTTCGCCGGGGGTGTACGTGTCACCCGGCGCTATTGTGCGGGAGTCGGTCATTATCAACGATACCTGGATTGGGCCGGGGGCAGTGCT
>CAZDMM010000013.1:9081-24677 GCA_964505845.1 uncultured Caldilineaceae bacterium | reverse complement strand
TATGCTTTGTTCAAATAAGCTCCATTGGTAGTCCGATAAGTGCCTGTCACCTTAACCCCGATAATGTTTACTATCACACTTGTTCCCGTAGTATTGGTCGGCCGGGGGTTAGTTTGCCCACCGCCGGCTGACGTTTAACCAACTTACGACGTGACGATATTATTATCCTATGGTATCATCTTTACAGCAGTGGGTATAGTGGGGGGATAAATCAATGATTGTGACCTATTCCTACCTTTCCGGCGCACCGCAGCAGTTTGAAACTAAGGCCAATTCGGTGGTGGTGGGCCGGGCCTGGCGCAATCAAACCGTTGACCTGGATTTAACCCCCGATCACACGGTTTCACGCCGGCATGCCCGCCTTAGCCTGGAAGAGGGAGTCTACTGGATTGAGGATTTGGGCAGCACCGGCGGCACCTGGGTAAACGGAAAAAAAATCATCGCCAAAACCCGCCTGACTCCTACCGACAGCATTACGCTGGGCCAGACTACCCTGCAAATCCTGGGGCAGCCGGTCCTCACAACGATTTTGCCCAAAGACGACATCCCTTCCGGCATTCTTACCAGCAGCGTCAGCGCCACCGATTCACCTTCGGCGCTGCTGCTGGCCGCTGCTTCGGTCGAGATTGTCAAGCGCCGGCTGAACGCTTTTTATGAGCTGGGGGCCGCCCTGAGCACGCTGGAATCGGTAGAAGGGGTGTTGACCACCGTTTTAGAGCATCTGTGCCGGGCTATCCCGCACGCCCAGCGCGGCGCTCTGTTATTGCAGGATGAGCGGGGCCTCACCCCCAGAGCCTTTGTGCCGGAGGATGGCAAACCTTCTTTTAGCCTTAACCTGGCCCGGCAGGCCATGGCCCGGCGGCAAGCCTTTATCTGGCGGCTGAATATCGGCGAGTCAACCGAGCCTTTTGCCAGCGTGATTTTGCACGGTACCAAGTGCGCCATGTATGCCCCCCTCATCTTAAAAGAAGAAATCCTGGGGGTAGTTTATGTGGACAACTTTGAAACCAAAAGCGTTTTCCACGACGATGATTTGCGCCTGTTGATGGCTATGGCCAGCCAGGCGGCTCTATTTGTTAAAAACCAGGCTTTGCAGCAAGAACTGCGCCGCCAGGAGATTGTGCGCTCTAATTTGCTGCGACAATTTTCACCCCAGGTGGCCGGCCGGCTGGAAAAGATGTTAAAAGAAACCGAGCAGTGGCAGCTAGGCGGCAGCCGGGCCGAGCCGGTTACCATCCTGGTGTCCGACATCCGGGGGTTTACCGCTCTCAGCGCCCAAATGGAACCGGATGAGGTGGTGCAAATGCTCAACGAGTTGTTTGGGGTGTGCATCCCCATCATCTTTCAGCACAGCGGTACCGTAGATAAATTTGTGGGCGACTCGATTTTGGCGGTTTTTGGCAGCCCGGAACCGGACGAGCAGCAGTGGGTTAATGCGGTGCGGGCCGCTTTAGATATGCAGCGCGCCATTTTGGCCCAGCGAGGCAATTGGCAGGAACGCCACTTGCCCTTATACCAGGTGGGTATCGGCATCCATACCGGCGCGGTGCTGCACGGATTCATCGGTGCAACCGAGCGGATGGAGTACACCGTTATTGGCGACACGGTCAATCGGGCTACCCGCTACTGCGACGGGGCCGGTCCTGATGAGATCATCATTAGCCCGGAAGTATATGAACGCATCAGCGAGTTGGTAGAAGTAATCCCCAAAACGGTACAAACCAAGCACCCGGAAGTTGAACCGGATTTGCCCGCCTATGTGGTTAAAGCCTGGATAGGTAAAGAGACCGCTTCGCTGCCGGAGACAAGCCCGTGAAAGCTGTAGGGGTAGATCTAATTGAGGTTGAGCGGGTTGCCCAGAGCATTAACCGGTACGGAGAACGCTTTCTGCAGCGAGTTTTCACCCAGCAAGAGCTGGCTTATTGCCGCAACCGGGTTGCCTCGCTGGCGGCGCGCTGGGCGGCCAAAGAGGCCGTCGCTAAAGCCCTGGGAACCGGCATCGGGGCGGTCAGTTGGCAGGAGATTGAGGTGATCAGCAAGCCCAACCAGCCGCCGGCGCTGCGCTTGCATGGCGCAGCAGCAGAGTTAGCGGCGCAGCTTGGCCTGTCGCACTTTGCCCTCAGCCTGTCACATACCAAAGATTACGCGGTTGCGTTTGTGGTGGGAGAATAAGAGGAAGGCTGGAGGGGTGGAGAAAAAAGTTATGCAATCTTCCAACCTTCCAGCCTTTCAAATAAAAGGAAAGTTGGAAGACTGGAAGGTTGGTACATATCCGGCTTTCCAAGCCTCCAGTCCTCCACTCTTCCAACAAACTTATGACTGAATCAACCAATCAATTCAAAGAACAACTGAACTGGTATCTTACCCTTGTCACGCTTTTTCTTTTTGTCATCGCGCCGCCGATTCTGTGCAGCCTGTTTTACCTGTCGCAAGTGCCGGAGGTGAACTGGGAGCGGGCCGACCATTTAACCTATGACCGTATCTGGATGTACCGCGAGCGCCGGCCCCTGGGCATTGCCTATCAAAGCCAGCGGGTAATCCAGGCTTACAGCCCTTCTGAAGTCTGTGTGGAAAACAGTTTGACTTTTTTCTTGTGGGGCCAAGCTCAAGAGGCTAAAGCAGCGTCGTCAAGCCGTAAAATGGCGCTGGGAGACAACGGCTGGCAAGCGACGGGTGAGGCGTGTGAGTAGGGTAACTGGTTATTGGTAATTTGCTAAAGGCGTGTAAAGCGAGCTCAATCTC
The DNA here is from genome assembly GCA_964505845.1 of uncultured Caldilineaceae bacterium. GTDB lineage: Bacteria > Chloroflexota > Anaerolineae > 4572-78 > J111 > DSQQ01. The sequence continues at coordinate 21,935 of CAZDMM010000013.1, read as the reverse complement.
CAATTACCAATCCTAATTCCCCTGCGCGCCGGAGGCCGGAATAGGGACGGCCTGACCGCCGGCTGCGACAATCCAGGCGTTGAGGAGATTTTGGACCGTGGCGGCCGGGATGGCAAAAGCGATGCCTTCGGCAACGCCCCGGTCTTCACTTTCTCTAATGATAAAGGTATTGATGCCGATAACCTCGCCTTTGGAATTGACCAAAGGCCCGCCGGAACTACCCCGGTTGATGGCGGCGTCGGTTTGAATCAAGCCCCCAATGACGTGCTGGTTGATTTCCAGCGCCCGGCTCAACCCGCTGATAATCCCAAAACTGACCGAACTTGGAAAATCACCCAAAGGGCTGCCGATAGCATACACCGCCTGTCCGGGCCGCACCGTGTTAGAATCGCCCCACTGGATGGCCGGCAAATCCGTTGCGGCCACTTTCAACAGGGCCAAATCCTGGCCGGGGTCAGAGGTGATCAACTGGGCCTGCACCGTTTGGCCGTTAGACAAAATGACGCTCAAATCTCCTGGATTCTCGATGACGTGATGATTGGTGGCAATAAAGCCTTTACTGTCAACAATTACCCCGGAGCCAACCACCCGGCCTTCGCTGGGGTTAAGGCCCAGCGATTGCACTTGCTGCTGGTTAATCACCGTCACCACCGAAGGAATAATCTGGCCGATAATGTCTTCGGTGGAGAGGGTGGCTGCCGGCGTAGGGGTTAAAGTAGGGGTAGAAGTTGCCACCGGCATCGGGGTAGGCGTTGGCATGAGGGTGGCGGTGGGTGTGCCCACCAAAAGGGCTGCTCCGCGCGGGCTGTTAGCCCACAAAATGAGGCCGCCGCCCATCAACCCTCCCACAAAGCCGCCGGCTATAAAGGTGACGCCCAGCAGCACCAACAGCAAACAGCCGTTGAGTCCGCCCACGTGCAGCAGCTCCAGTTGGGGCAAAAAGAAGTTGGCGATGGCAGGTCGCGCCAGATTTTTCTGGGTGTTCTGGTTTCGTACTTTGACCACCGACGAAGGCGTATGGGCGCTGGCATGCCGGGCGCGGGCCATGTTGATCGGGTTAACCACAAAGGGGTCGGCGGGCTGTTTAGGCGGCTGGGAAGGGGGAGGGGAATCGGTCATTTAGGGTAAAACCTCGATGCCGGCGCCGGAAGTGACTGCCCCAATAACCCAGGCCGGCTGGCCCTGCGCCGCGCAGATATTTTGGAAATCGGCCAGGCGAGCGGCGGGAACAGCCAGCAGCAGCCCGCCCGACGTTTGCGGGTCCCATAACAACCACTGCCGGTCTTCGGGAATAGTGGGGGCAAAAGTGACATCTTTAGCAAAAAATTCTTTATTGTTTGACGCGCCGCCGGGGAAGATAAACTCGGCCGCATAAGTTGTCGCACCCTCTAAAAGAGGAATTTGATTGAATTCAAAGACAAATTTACAAGCGGAAGCCTGGGCCATCTCCAGGGCGTGGCCCAGCAGCCCAAAGCCGGTAATATCGGTAGCCGCTTTGATGCCGCCGGTTTTTTGGGCGGCCTGGGCCGCCGCCCGATTGAGCCGCTTCATCGAAGCCACCATATCGGCCACGTGAGCCGCGCTGGCCTGGCCGCGTTTGAGGGCGGTACTGATCGTCCCCGTGCCCAGCGGTTTGGTCAATACTAATATATCGTCCGCTTGAGCGCCGCCTTTAGTAAAAAATCGCTGCGGATGCACCATGCCGGTGACAGCCAACCCATATTTTGGCTCGTCGTCGGTCACGGTGTGTCCGCCGGCAATCACCGCCCCGGCTTCGATGACCTTTTCGGCCCCGCCGCGCAGAATTTCGCTGATAATAGCCGGCTCCATACTGGCCGGAAAAGCCCCCACATTCAGCGCAAAGGTCACTTCGCCGCCCATGGCGTACACATCGCTCATCGAGTTGGCAGCCGCAATTGCTCCGTAATCGTAGGGATCATCCACGACCGGGGTAAAAAAGTCAATGGTGCTGATGATGGCCTGCTGGTCGCTCACCTGGTAAATGGCCGCGTCATCAGCCACGCCCAACCCCACCAGCAAATTGGCCGGGCCATGACCGTTAAATAGGTTGTGTAATGGGCGCAGTACCTGCGCCAAAGCCCCCGGGGCCATTTTGCTGGCTCAGCCAGCGCATTTAGCCAGTGCCGTGAGCTTGATTTGCTCTTGTGACAAGCGTAACCCCTTTTCTAATTGCCAATTGTCAATTGAAACATGACCATTTTACTCTATTCCACGTTTAAGGCAAGCGATATTAAAAAATGCAGGCCCAATGTGCTTAAAATTGTCTTGAGTGGTGGAAATGTAGGCCATGAATCACTTGATTTGACGCCACTACAATTTGTAGCTACAATTTAGTTGTGAAATTTGAATGGGATGAAGCTAAACGTCTCGCCAATGTAGCTAAACACGGCTTTGACTTTGTAGATGCTATGGCTGTCTTTGATGATGATATTATCACCATCGAAGATGACCGCTTTGAGTATGAAGAACAACGCTTTGTGACGCTAGGTTTGTTGAAGGGGCGGGTGGTGGTCATCGTTCATACTGAACGAGGGGACGTCACCCGGATCATCTCGGTAAGAAAGGCCACTAAAAATGAAGCAAGAAGCTATTTTGAACAAATCACTGACTGATTGGGATCGAATTGATGCCCTGACCGATGAGGAGATTGATTTTTCCGACAGCCCGGAAATCAGCCCGGAAATGTTTGCTAAAGCGGTGGTGCGGCGGGGATTAAAAGCCAAGTCGAAAAAAGTACAACTAACGTTACGAGTAGATAGTGACGTGGTAACTTGGTTTAAGGAACAAGGCCAGGGGTATCAGTCACGGATCAATGCCTTATTACGAGCTTATATGGAAGCGCATCAACATCGGCCCTGATCCATCTACCGTCTTGTCAAGTGGTTGCGCCTTTGAGATTAATTTCAGCCCGCAGACGCCGCCAAACGTCAAACTTTGGTCAGAAATCGGTCAAACTTCTTTTACTCAGGATAGCTACCTGAAAATATTTGACCCTATTTCACTGACTGAAATTAGCTCTCTGCATTTGCCCAATGAGTATCCGGCCCAAAGCATAAGTGTTGCCGATGATTATGCTTATATCTATTGGGCCGTTCGCTATGTTAACTCCTCTTCTGATGGCTGGATCAGTATAGACATATCAAATCCAGCCAACCCTATTTTAAGGGAAGATGTTCATAAACCACAGTATCTCCAGGCTACTGCGGCAGATGGCCATTATGCCTATTTTGCTGCCGGAATACATGGTTTGCGGATATTCGACATTTCCAACCCGAAGTATCCCGTTGAAGTGGACGCTTTTGGGGCTGATAATGTGGCTACGGATGTCGCCGTGGCCGATGGCTACATCTACCTGGCCAACGGTTCGGGGGGATTGTACATTCTGCGCTATCCGGGGGCGGAGTGAGCGTCTACGGCGTCCAGACGGGCGCCCAATCGGAGCTGCTGTGGTTGGTGAGGTTGGTGATATAATTGCCGTCAACGGTCATCACAAAAATCTCGTTGTTGGTGGTGTAACGAGAGAAGGCCAGCCAGTTGCCGTCGAGCGACCAGGCCGGGTAATTTTCATCAAACGGCGAGTTGGTCAGATTGCGTTCCTCGCCGCTGGCCAGGTCGGCCAGGTAAATCTCGGCGTTGCCATCGCGGGTGCTGACAAAGGCAAGCTGCGAGCTGTCGGGCGACCAGGCCGGGTTGGCATCCACCGCGCCGCTGCGGGTCAGCCGCACTGCGGCGGAGCCATCGGCATTGACCAGCCAGATATCGGACTGCCCTTCTCGTTCTGACACCACAAAGGCAATCCACCGGCCGTTGGGCGACCAGGCCGGCGAGCCAATATTGACCGGCCCGCCGATGACCGCTCTGATCAAATCATTGGTCACAAGCTGCACCCCGGAGCCGTCAAGCTGCATGAGGTAAATTTCGGGCCGGCCGCTGCGCGAGGAGACAAAGGCCAGCCGCTCCCCGTCCGGGGCAAAAGAGGGGTCCCAATTGTCCCACTCCCGCCCGCCGATGTCAACCGGGTCTCGACCTTCCAGATTAATGGCGGTGATGGAGAGCCGCTCGCCCCGCTTGCTGGAAAAAAGAAGTTGATGCCGGCGGCCGGGGCCAAAACTGGGCTTGGGAAAGAGCGGATTCACGTCCAGACTGTTGTCTTTGCCGGTCAGGCGGATAACGCTGCTGCCGTCACCTTTCATAATATATAAATCGGCCCGGCTCAGGCGATCTGAGACAAACACGATGTGGCCCGGCGGTGGAAAAGAGATAGCCGAGCGAGTCGCCAGGCTTTGGGCCACCGCCGTTTGCTCGGCCTGCACCTGGGCCAGTTGGCTTTGGGCGGCGGCGACGGTGGCCTGGGCGGCTTTATCAGGGGTGGGAGTGAGGGTGGGGGTGGCGCTCGCCAGGGCCGGCGGCGAAGGCCGGCCGGTTGTGGCCGGGGTAGGCGAGGGCGAGGGGGTGGGGGTAGCGGTGGCGGTGGGAAGCTGGGCCTGGGCGGTTAAAACGGCGGCCAGATTGGCGGCCAGAGTCGCCGCCTTGCTTTGCTCACTTTCCAGGGTTTGTTTGACAAAGAAGGTTTCGGTGGCAAAACCTTTGACGCTGTTAAAGCGTTGGGCCGACTCTGTCCCGGCGGCTTCGGCGGTGGCCCGCTGCTGTTGAGCGTTAAATTCGGCGGTTGCCGCGCTGTCGCGCTCGGCTTCGGCTTTAGCCTGGGCGGCCTGGGCCGTTTCTCTGGCGGTATCGGCGGCCGCTCGCTCGGCGTTGGCGGTGCCTTGCTGTTGAACGGCTAAACCGGCATTTTGGTAGGCCAGATTGGCCTGACTGACCGCCACCACCGCTGCAAAGAGGGCCGCCACCGCCAACAACCCGATGATCCCAATCGTCCACTTTAATACCTGGTGGCGCTGCGCCCGTTTAATGGCCTCTTCTCTGGCAATTTCAACTTTACGGCTTTCCTCCAGAAATTCTCGCACCAGCCCAATTTTGGCGTCAGGGTGGGTAAAGGCGGCGGCCAGCGCCTCGCCCTGATACAGTTTGATTTCGTCCCAACCGGCTTTTTGCCAATCGCGGGCGGCGACAATCAAGGGGTGATCCTGCTGCCACTCGGCATTGGCTTGCAAAATGGGGTCAATGAAGCGGTCATGCACCAATTCATACCAGGTGCCGCCCGCCCGGGTCTCGGCCCGGATCAAAAACAATTTTTCCAGGGCGGTGATGACGCTTTTGGGGAGTCCGCCCACTGCGCCGCTGTGCGGGTCTTGCAGCACCAGGGCGCGGGTTTTGGCCGGGGTAATCAGTTGGCTTTCAAACCAGTTGTGCAGGTCAAACTGAGTCCGGCCCGGCTCGTCGCCGGCCACCGAGTCAACGGCGTCGGCGTAGAATTTGGCCAAGGCGCTATCCACAAATTGGGCCAGCTCTCGGCCGCCGGCCAATCGCATTAAATCAGCTTCGGTAATCTCGGTTGGGGCGGAGTCTGGCCCCAGGCTTTCCCAAAGCTGAAAGCAGACCACCTGCAACTGCACCGGCTCGATGAACTCGCCGGGTTGGGTTTCGCGCTGGTCTGGCACGCGGATCTGGCGCAGGTTGTCTATCAGCGTTTCGGCCACGCCGGGGGCAAAGGGCCGGCCATATTGGGCGGCCGGCCTCTGGGCCGCTTCCAGGGCGGCCTGGCTGCCCATGCGCTGCATGTAAAAACGGGCCTGGAGTTTGCCGGCCAACAGGTGGGCGTAAGGGTCGAGCGCGGCCACGTAATCTTCGCGCAGGGTGAGCACGACCCACAGCAGGGGATCGGCGGCCATGGCCTCGTTAAGCTGGCGGAAGAAATCTTCCCGGTCGGCCCAGCGTTCCGGGTGGGTGGTGATAATTTCTTCAAACTGGTCAATGATCAGGACGTGATGCAGGGCCTCATAATCGGCCTCCGGGGTCAGATCAGCCTGGGGGTCGTAGGTGTAATTTTCGCCGTCGGTGCTGGTCAACCGGGCCAAAAAATGAGCCAGGGCTAGATCAACCAGGCGGCCGGGGTCGCCGCTGCCGCGTTCCAGGCTGAGCATAAGGTTGAAAATAAAGATGTTGTTGACCTGCTTGACCTCCGGCGGCAGCTCGCCGCTGACCCGGCCAGTGGGCAGCACCACAAACCCGGCTTCCTCTAACATGGGGGTCAGGCGGGTGTTAATCAGGGAGCTTTTGCCCGCGCCGGATTGGGCGTAAAACAGGGTCAGCCGCTCGGAGATGACCAGGGAGCGCAATTCTTGGGCTTCGCGCTCGCGCCCAAAAAAACGCTCGCCTTCTTGCCGGGTAAAGGTGCGCGGGCCAACGTAGGGGTTTTGGGTAGAGTCTGTCATAGCTTACCTGATAAAGTAAAACGTGAAGCGTAATGCGTAATGGCTGAATGTCGGCAAATCATTACGTTTTATGAAGACCTTACAGGTTTTTAAAACCTGTAAGGTCTGGATTAGCGGCTAACGTAAACTATCCCGCAGATGCTGGGTGTACTGGTAAATATCGCCCCAGTAAACTTCAAGCCGGGCTTCGAGTTTGAGGTAATCCTGAAAAAATTTTTGTTCGACCGGGCTGGGTTTGAGCTGAAGGGTAAAAATGCCAGTATTGGTCATGGAGGCGCTTTTGATGAGGCCCCAAAAGATGACCCGAAAGGCCCAACTGTCCAGATCGTATCCCAGCAGGATCAGGGCGGAATCGGAGATGGCCTGGCGGATGCGGCGGGGGATGGGGTCGGTGGGCTGGCCTTTGAGGCGTGAGATGGCCACCAGGAACTGCAGGTAATCATCTTCGGTCAAAACCAGGGAGTCGGGGCGCTCGTCAAAGCCGTGCAGATGGTAAACCAGCGGCTCGGCCGGGGTGGGCTGGTAGGCTTTGTCCGGCTCCAGCAGCGAGGGGGAATCAAACACCGAGGGGATCACCTCCAGCCCTTCGTGCCAGCGGCAGAGTTCGGAGCGCGGCGTTTTGCCCGCTTTTTTGAGGGCTTCTTCCACAAAATTGTGATAGCCGGTGGTCAGGTAAATCGGCAAAGGCAGGTCGGCCAGGATCAGCAGGGGGTCGTCGGCCCCCTGGCTAAAGGGGGGATAGCCCAGCCGGGCTGCAAATTCGGAAAAGCTGACATCATCCACCACCTCTTCGGCTTCGGTCAGCAGTTCGGCCGGAGCGCCCTGAGCCTCGGCCTGGCGGTAGAGCTGATTTTTGACAAAGTTGAGATAATCGGATTTGAGTTCCCAATCATCAATGGCGGTGGTGATGCGCTTGAATTTGGTCATCTGGAACAAATCGTTGCGATTTTCCAGGGGGTAATCAATGTAGTCGGCATACCCTTTGACCAGGTTGGCCTGCCCACCCAGCACCAGGTCAGTGGCAATCTCATTGCTGATGATGGGGACCACCTTGCCAATCTTAATGCGCTCAATAAAACTTTGCTTCAAAGGGCCGGGGGTCTTATTTCCCGCTATTCTGGTGATGGGCATCCCTTTGTCTCCTTCATTCCGGTCAAAAGCCTGCGCCCATATTGGAGTAAGGCGCGTCGCACTTTCAAAGTGCAACGCACCTGTACACGCTATACCAAAATGAGCGAAAACCTTAGAGCCATTATACGACAGAATGGGCAAAAATGTAATGCCATAGACTATGTTTATCCCTCGTGCTGGCGTTTTTTTAAGACTGGCTGCAAAATATCGGTGTTCTCGCCGCCGCTTGTTTTCAGACGTTTAGGCTTTTGCCGTTGACCCTCGCCCCGGCGATGAGGTGGGCCACGCGCAGCGGTTCAGGCAGCCGGCCCTGAACGGTGAACTTGCTCGCCATGAAATTACTTTTTTTTCCGTTTCTGGGGTTCAGTCAAGCCAAACTCTACCAACGGCTGGCCGGAAAAACGGTGCTCATCACCGGGGCCAGCTATGGCATTGGCGAATGTCTGGCCGAGCGCCTGGCCGAGACAGGCGCCCATCTGCTTCTGGTAGCCCGCACCACCGAGAAATTGGCCGAAGTGAAAAAGCGGGTCGAGGCCAGGGGAGGCCGGGCCGATATTTTTCCCTGCGATCTGAGCAGCGCCGCCCAGGTGCAAACTCTGCTGGCGGAGTTTCAGCAGCTTCCGGCCGGTGTTGATGTTTTTGTCAACAATGCCGGTAAATCCATCCGCCGTTCCATCTTCGACTCCCTCGATCGCCTGCATGATTTTACCCGAACCATGAACCTGAACTATTTTGGTCCGGTGCAGCTCATGCTATCGTTGATTCCGGTTCTGGTGGCTCGACAGGGACATGTGATTAACATCTCGGCAGTGAATGTGCTGTTGGCCCCGCTGCCCCAGTGGGCGGCCTATCAAGCCTCGAAAACGGCCTTTGACCAGTGGTTTCGCAGCGTCGCCCCGGAGTTGAACGCCCGCGGGGTCAGCACCACCACCCTTTATCTGCCCCTGGTGCGGACGCGGATGATCGCGCCGACCGCCGCCTACAAAAATATGCCCGCCATGCAGCCGGAGCATGTGGCCGACCTCATCTGCCAGGCCATTATTTCACGCCGGCGCGTGTATGCTCCCTGGTGGCTGCCGGCGGGCCAACTGGCCTCCGTCCTGTTCCGCTGGCCCTGGGAAGTTTTGATGAGCCGGTATTTGAGGCCAAAACGGTAAAGGGATGATGTTTACACTGCTCCACAAACTGTACCGGGTGCGGCTGTTGAGCCTGGCCGGAATGTTGGGCCTGTTGGAAGCGCTTCTGACTACGGGGGTTAATCTGATGGCGCTGTTACGTCTGGCGGCCAGATTGCATCCTGACCGCCTGGCCGTGACCACCGACCGGGAACAGGTGAGTTATCGCCGGCTCTGGCAGCAAGCGGAGAGGTTGGCCCTGGCCTTATCCACCGATTACCGGCTTGGCCGCCAGCAAAAAGTGGCGATTGTCTGCCGGACTCACGCGGCGGCCATCAAGACCCTCTTTGCCGCCTCCCGGCTGGGGGCGCACGTTTTTCTGCTCAACCCGGACATGAGCGCCGGCCAGCTTGTGGCCCTGGCGGAGCGGCTGCGCTTTGACCTCCTGGTTTATGATGAACCGTTGGCCTCGCTGTTTGAGGACGCGGCGTTGAAAAACAAAGCGCTCCCGGCTTACCATCCCGGCGGCGTTTCCATTGACCGGCTGTCGTTGAGTGCCGGGGCCGGGAAAGCGCCCCTGAGAAAAGCGACCGCGGGTAACATTGTGGTGCTGACGAGCGGGACGACCGGCCAGCCCAAGCCGGCCAGCCGCAAACCCTCTCTGTTCAATTACCTGCCGCCGTTCCTGGCCCTGCTCACCCAGGCTCAGCTCGACCGTTACCCATCGCTGTATATCGCTCCGCCCATTTGTCACGGGCACGGCCTGGCCTTTCTGCTCATCGGCGTCGCGCTGGGGGTCGAGATGTATTTTACCGAACGTTTTGAGGCGGGGCGGGCCTGCGCTCTGGTTGCGGCCCATCAAATTGAGGCTATGACGGTGGTGCCCTTAATGCTCCAGCGGATGCTCAAGCTGGAGGCCGGCTCGTTGGCCTCGCTGCGGTGTATCATCAGCGGCAGCGCCCTGCTTAGCCCGGCCCTGGCCCAGGAAACCCTCGCCCGGCTGGGGCCAAAACTGTTCAATTTGTACGGCGCCTCCGAAGCCGGTTTTAGCATCATCGGCACGCCCGGCCTCATCGCCCGCAAACCGGAGGCGCTGGGCAAACCGATCTGGGGAGTGCAGGTCAAAATTGTGCCTGAAGCGGGCCAGGAAGCGGCCGCCGGCGTGGTGGGCCGCCTGTGTATCCGCAGCGCCTGGACGGCTCGGCGCAAAATGTGGATCGAGACGGGCGACCTGGCTTATCGAGACGCGGAAGGGGATATTTTTCTGTGCGGCCGGGCCGATGAGATGATTGTCTCCGGCGGCGAAAATGTCTACCCGGTTGAATTGGAAAACATCCTGCGGCAGCATCCTGAGGTAGAGGCGGCGGTGGTGGTCGGCATGCCCGATCAGGAGTTTGGGCAGCGTTTGAAGGCGGTGGTCATCAAAAAGCCGGGCGCCCGGCTTGACCAGGCGGCGCTGCTGGCCTGGCTAAAACCGCGGGTGGCCCGCTACCAGATGCCGGCCCGCCTTGAGTTCCGGGAGGAACTGCCTTACACCTCCCTGGGCAAACTCGACAGGAAATCGCTGCGAGAATGAGGGATGTATTTGTTTGGTGGGGAGCAGCGGCTGCAAACCACAATGGGTTGAGCCGCACCGATTTTATGGGGATACCGGCCTGCTTATAACAATAAACAGGCTTCGGTGGCCAGGCCGACCAGCTTCTCGCGCACCGTCCAGTGCTTATTCCAACCCCGGCTGTCCCAGATATCGCCGGCCAGATTGTCGCCGCCATAGAGAATTTGCCCCAGCGGGACGCCCCGAAATTGGGCCACGGCAAACAGGGCGGCAGCTTCCATTTCTACCGCCAGGCAGCCTTCGGCTTTGCGCCGGGCGACTTTGGGGCGGGTCTCGCGGTAAATGGCGTCGGTCGTCCAGGTTTTGGTCAGCAGGTAATCTACCCCGTGCTGCTGCAAAACGGTTTCAATCGCCGCCACTGCGGCCGGATGGGCGGCCACTTCACGGGCGGGCGGCAGGTAGTGATAGGAGGTTCCTTCATCGCGGATGGCGCGGATAGGGATGAGCAGGTGGCCCAGGGCAATATCCCGGTCCAGCACCCCGGCTCCCCCGCAGGCGATGAACTTGCGGCAGCCCAGGGCGATGGCCTCTTCCAGCATCACTGCGGCAAAGGGCGCGCCGATCCCAGGCTGGAATAAAGCCACGGTCTGGTCGCCGTAGCTGAAAGCATAAACGGGATGAACACCCATCTCGGTGCGCAGGTTTTTAAGCAGGGTCAGCCGTCCTTCGGCGGCAAAGTGGTCAATCACATTCTGAAAGAAGCAGATGACGCCATGTTCGGGCATGGCGGCCAGCGGTTTGAGCAGCCGCTTGGGTTCGATGATGGCTTCTTCTGTAGGGTCATGTTCCAGGATAGGGTAAGAGTCGTTCATATTGCACCTGCCAGGAGTTCCTCAAATTTGAGCAGTTTGAGTATAGCCAGGCCCCTGTTCCCTGCAAATATGGTCAATTGGCTTACCCAAGTCCGGCGGGCTGCCCCCGCTCCGGCTTGCGCTAGCGTAAAAAAGTTGCACCATAGGTAATTTTAGTATAATTCTGACAGAGAATTCTGACGAAAGTATAAAAAATGAACATTCCTTCTATCCTCGGCGCGTTTGGAACGATCATCGGGTTGGTTCGAGCCGTGCCGCAACTGGTCAGACTGCTGCGGGCGCGGGAAGCCTACGGCGTTTCCGTGGATACCGCCGCTGCCAGCGCCATTGTCAGCTTTAGTTGGGCTACCTATGGGGTTTTGACCGGCCAATTCTACATCAGCCTGGCCAGCGGCTTAACCGGCCTCATCTTCGCCCTGATCACCTTTTTTGCCTTGCATTTTGGTCGCCAGGTTAAAGAGTTCAAAGTTGCCCCCATCTGGTTGGCCGTGCTGCTCCTGGCCGGGGTCAGCGCCGGCAAAAACGGGCTGGGCCTGATTTTGGCCATCAGCGTTTTGGTGGCAAATCTCCCTCAACTGTGGCTGGCTTACCAAGAAAGTAACCTGGCCGATTTATCCCTGGGAACGTGGTTGCTCTCGATGACGGATGGGCTGATCTGGTTAACCTACTCGCTTCTCCAGCAGGATATTTCAATTATGGTTTCGGCCATTTTTCAGGTGACGACGAGTGGGCTGATTGTGGCCTTAAAACTGGCCCATCAGGCAAAAAACCAAAAACAGCAGGTTTATTGAGCGATGAACGAACATCTTCAAGCCAATCAAAAAGGGATGGACTCAACAAAACTGAACGAATATGTTACCCCCAGCCATGCTCTGGCTTATCTGGCCAGCGCCGGCCAGATTCCGCACCGGGCCGAAGGTGAAGCGGTCGTTTTAGAGCTGTTGCCTGCTCCAGTCCGGCGGGTTCTGGATTTGGGAACAGGCGATGGGCGGTTGCTCGCCCTGGTCAAAGGGGTTCAGCCGCAAGCCGAGGGGGTGGCTCTTGATTTTTCTCCAACCATGCTGGCGGCAGCCCGCCAGCGTTTTGCGGGCGATAAGACGGTGACGGTGGTTGAGCATAATTTGAATGACCCGCTGCCTGATCTGGGCAGCTTTGATGTGATCATCTCCTGTTTTGCCATCCATCATCTGGATGACCAGCGCAAATTGAGCCTCTACAAGGAAATCTTTACCTGGCTTGAGCCAGGGGGGGTGTTTTGCAACCTGGAACATGTCTCATCGCCAACGCCGGCGTTGCACGAAGCGTTTTATCATGCCATAGGCCGCAGCGTGGCCGAAGAAGATCCATCCAACCGGTGTGTGAGCGTTGAAGTCCAACTCGACTGGCTGCGCCAAATTGGTTATAACAACGTGGACTGCTTCTGGAAGTGGCGAGAACTGGCCCTCTTAGCCGGGTCAAAATCCAAGTGACCAGTTTAGGCGCAAATTCGCGGCGTCAGGCGCAGCGGCGGACGGGGCGGCCGGGTAAAATCAAAGCAGTCGAGCATGGGGCTGGCCTGGGCGTCCCGCTCGGTGAGAGCCGGCAGCTCAAAAATGGTCTCTGTAAAGCGCAGCAGGCTGACCAGCGAGTGCAGACCATGCGACACGTAGCCGGGCCGGGCGTAGGGGCTGATGACCAGGCATGGCACTCGATGGCCGTAGCGGAAGGGCGTCCCGTCGGACCACCGCTCTACCACCGGCGGCTCCACGTGGTCAAAAAAGCCGCCCCAGTCATCCCACACCAAAAAAATGGCCGTTGAATTCCACTGCGGCCCCTGCATAACCGC
>CAZDMM010000013.1:0-9071 GCA_964505845.1 uncultured Caldilineaceae bacterium | reverse complement strand
CCGCGTTCAACACCTCAGCCGCGTAATTTTCGGCCCGGCACAGGCTGGCCGGGGGATGGCCGCTTTTGCCATAGCCTTCTTCCAAAAAAGCGGAATTAAGCCAGCATACGTTGGGCAGTTTCCCGGCGCCGGCGTCGTTGAAAAAGCCGGCATCATCGTTGAGGGTGATTTCGGGCCGGCCCACCAATCCGGCGATGCCGGTAAAGAGCCCGGCGTAATCGCGCCAGGTCAACCCCTGTTCATCCAGCCGATGGGGCAGGGTGAGGATCTCCAGACAAAAATCGGGGCACATATCGTGGGGTGGGGTATTGATAATGGGCGATTGGCCGGCCATCAGCATGAGGTAGTTGGGATGCGATGGCCCGCGCACCTCGCTGAAGAAGCGGTCGCACAAGACGAACTCGCGGGCAAGCTGCCAGTACACCGGGGCGGTCTCTTCGGTGTAAGAGCAGCGAGCCGCCTGGGTGGTGGCTCCGTCCGGAGTCAAGGCATCCTGGTGCTGGTGAGGCGGGTCGGCCGGCAGGGCGTCGGGGCAGACTTGCCCGGCAAATTGGCCGTCTGCGCCGGGGAAGCCGGCAAAGAGGCTGTCAAAGGTGTGATTCTCCTGCACAAAGATGACCACATTTTGGATGGGGGTGCTGAAAGCCGGGGGCGGGGTGGTTGCCGTAGGCGTCGAGGTGGCCGTGGCGGTGAGCATCGGGCGAGGGGTTGCGGTGGTAGAAGGGGCAGGACTGGGGAGCGCCGCAGCCGATAAGGCAGTGTGGGCGCAGCCAGCCAGCAGCCCTGCTCCCGTACTCAGCAAAGCCTGCAAGAAAGCGCGGCGCGACGGTAGCCCGTTACTCTCGTTCCCAAATTCAGTTTGGGAACGAGTATCAGCGCGGTGGAATAAGTCCATCTTAAGTTTAACTCAAGCGGTACAACTCTGGCCGGCGGTCTTTGAAGACCGGGATTTTGCGGCGCACCTCCGCCACCATGTCGGTTTCAATAGTGGCGGTCAGCAGCAGTTCTGACTCGCCGCCCTCGACGATGGCGTTGCCCCAGGGATCAATAATGGCCGAGTGCCCAAAAAAGGTGTAGGTTCCATCGCTGCCCACCGCGTTGACCCCGACCATGAACATCTGGTTTTCGATGGCGCGGGCGCGGAGGAGAGTTTGCCAGTGGGCCAGGCGGGGATGGGGCCACTCGGCGGGCAGGTAGACCATGTTGACCCCACTCAGGGCGTAGCTGCGGAACATCTCGGCAAAGCGCAGATCGTAGCAGATGGCCAGGCCGCTCTGCCCCCAGGAGGTTTCGACGGTGGTCAACTGCTGGCCGGGCGAGAGATATTTGTCCTCTTCCATCACCCCAAAGAGATGGATTTTGCGGTATACCCCGGCCGGCTGGCCTTCCGGGTCAAACAAAATGGAGGTATTGGAGGGTTTGCCCCTCTCATCGAGCGTCAACATCGAGCCGTTCAGCCACACTTTGTGCTGCCGGGCGATGGCCGCCACCTGCGCCACCACTCTCTCCTGTTGGGCGGCCAGTTTGTCAATATTGGGCCAATCGCAGCCGGTCGTCCACATTTCGGGGAAGATAATCAAGTCGGAGCCGCGCCGGGCCGCCTCCGCCGTCCACTCGGCGGCTTTGGTCAGGTTGGCGGCGGTATCGCCCAGGCTAATTTGGATTTGGGCCAGGGAAATGGTGAGTTTCATGAAAGCTCCTTATGGCTAATATCTAATCTCCAATGATTTCATTGAGACCTTCGACCACCCAGGCCACTTCCTCCGGGGTGGCTTGCCCCATTTTATCGCCCAACCGAGCCACCGATAAGGTTCTAATCTGGCTGATTTTAACCCAGGATTGTTTGGGTAAACGGGTGCTAGACAGTTCTAAGGTCAAAGGAAAGCCGGCTTTGGGGGCCTGGCTGGTCAGCGCCATTGCAATCACCGTACCGGAGCGCTCGTTAAAAACGTCGTGACTTAACACCAGCACCGGGCGATAGCCGGCCTGCTCATGCCTCTGGGTGGGGTCAAGATTAGCCCAATAAATTTCACCCCTTAATATTCGGGCCATGTGGCTAACTCAGCCGCCAACCCTTCATCCGCCCAAGCTTGTTCAGCCAGGGGGTCTAATTTGGCCGACTCTTGGAGCAAGCGGGTTTTATTTAAGCGTGCGATTTTTTCTTGAATCGCCACCTGAAGAGCCTGGCTGCGGCTGGCAAAAACCTTAGACTTTACCAAGCGATCAATATGATTGAGTAAATTTTGATCAATAGAGATTGTTACTTTAGCGACATTCATAGCAGAGTCATACCATAAGTCATACCGGATGTCAAATTAAAGAAAAGGGTGTCCAGCACGATAGACAACCGGCCTAAAGTTTAGTCAACAACCCCTCCAGATACGTCTCCTCCACCCGCCGCTTGGATTGCACTGCTGGGCGCTTCCCCAACCACCTCGGCAGGCCCCACAGCCCGGCCAGTTGCCCCCGCAGCCGGGCGCGAGCGGCCTGGCCGCGCCAGGCGCGCAGGGCGTCCCCGGCAATCTTCATCTGCGCGCCGAGGATGGCCCGCCAATGGCGTCGAAAAAGGGGGCCTGGCAGATTTTTAGCCAGCACCCACAGCGTATTGCGCCCGGTGTAATAGCTGGCGATGACGCCGCCGCCGCTGGCGCTGAGGCGATGGTACACCACCGCCTGCGGGGCAAAAACGGCTTTGTAGCCGGCCAACTGCGCCCGCCAGTTCAGGTCAACATCTTCCAGGTACATAAATAGCTCTTCATCAAACAGGCCGATGTCCTGCAGCATCTCCCGGCGATAGGCCACCGCCCCGCCGCAACCGCCAAAAATATAAAGGTCGCCGTCAAACTGGCCCTCGTCTTTTTGCCACACCCCGCGATTGAGGGGGATGCCGTCCACCCCAAAACCGTCGCCGGCCGAGTGCAGGGTATCGCGCCGGTCAAAGAGCAGTATCTTGCATGCCACCATGCCGGCCTCCGGGTGAGCGCTCAACGCCTCAACGATGGCCTGCGCCCAGCCGGGCGTCACTTCGGTATCGTTGTTGAGGGGGACCAGAATCTGGCCCTGGGCCTGCTCAATGCCGCGGTTGATGGCCCCGGTGAAGCCAAAGTTGTACCCCAGTTCCAGAATTTTGACCTCCGGGAAGTCGCGCCGGGTCAGGGCCACCGAGTCGTCGCTGGAGCCGTTGTCGGCCAGGATGATTTCCAAATGAGGATAGGTTTGGGCGCGCAAGGCGGTGAAGCAAGTGGTCAGGTGGTGCGCCCCGTTGTAGTGGGGAATGATGACCGAGAGCAGGGGAGAGTTATGCATGGCCGGAGAAATCCAGGACCGGCTCAATCCACTTGCGCACCGAATTGACCAGGTAAATCTTGTCGGCCTGCCGCAGCTCCTCCACCGTGATCACCCGTTCCCGGATGGTGTTTTGGGCTAGCAAATGCTGGCGATAAATCCCCGGCAGCAGCCCGCACTCTACCGGCGGAGTGACCAGGTCCGGGCCAAACTGCGCCACCAGGTTGGTGATGGTGGCCTCGGTCACTTCGCCCCGCTCATTCCACAGCAGCACATCATCAAAACCGGGGCAGGCCGCCCGCGCCTGCTCATACACCTGCCGCCGGGTGGTTTTGTGGTACAAAAAGCGATCCCCGGCATTGATGGGCTGCATCGCCAGCCTGACCCGGTACGGCTGCGGCAGCGGCGATTGGCTCAACGGCGCAGCCTGCACCGTCGTCGCGCCGGTTGGCCCCACCAGCAAACGGACTCGCTGCGCCTGCCCCGGCTCAAAGGCGGCGGCCAGCGCCTCTAATTGGGCTATAAGGGCAGATTTGTCAGCCTTAAAGCCAAAATATTCGGCGGAACCAAGCAGCCGGGCCAGATGCTCCTCCAGCAAAAAATAGCCGGCCGGCGGCTCCCACAAGATGGTTTCTAACAGTTCAAAGGGTGGTTGTTCGGTCATCAATACCTGGGCCTTGAGACGACACTCGGCGTACTCATCGGCGCTGTGAGAGTCCCACACGATCCCGCCGCCGACGCCGTACTCGGCCTGCCCGGCCTGGCGGTCAATCGTCACGGTGCGAATCGCCACGTTGAACTGGGCCTGCCGGCCCGGAGCCATAAAACCGATGCAGCCGGTATAGACGCCACGCGGCTCGGTTTCTAATTGGGCGATGATCTCCATCGTGCGCACTTTGGGCGCGCCGGTAATAGAAGCGCAGGGAAACAAAGCGGCGATGACCTCGGCGGTGCTGGCCTGGCTCTGGGCGGTAACGGTGGAAGTCATTTGCAAAATGGTGGGGTAACGCTCCACCTCAAACAGGCGGGGAACCTTGACCGTGCCCAAATCGGCAATCAGGCTCAAATCGTTGCGGATCATGTCCACAATCATCACATTTTCGGCCCGGTTTTTTTCAGACCGGTGCAGCCAGGCCATCTGCTCCCGGTCGGCGGCCAGGGTGAGTCCCCGTGCAGCGGTGCCCTTCATGGGCCGCATTTCCAGGTTAAGCCCGGAGCGTTGAAAAAACAATTCCGGCGAGGCCGAACAGATGACGCGCCGGCCGGTATCCACATAAGCTCCGTAGCGGCTCTGCTGGGCGCGGGTCAGCCTGAGAAAGAAACCCCAGGGGTCGCCGGAGAAATTGGCCCGCAGCCGCATGGTATAGTTGACCTGATAGGTATCGCCGCAGCCGATATAAGCTTTGATTTGAGCAATAGCCCGCTCGTATTCAGCCCGACTCAGGTGAGGCGTCCAGGAACCAATGGTATAGGCTGGACTCTCGGCCAGGAGGGACGGGGCAACGGGTTGGGGCTGGCGATAGAGACCAAACCAGAGCAGCGGCGCCGCCCCGGCCGGGCGCACCCGAAAGGCCGGGTCAAAGGCGGGGGCGGCTTCGTAGCTAATAAAACCGGCGGCGTACCAGCCTCGCCGGTACACGGCTGTTTCAATCTGAACTAATTTGGGTTGAACTTCGGCAACATGATGAGCAACGACAACTTCTTCTGGGCGCTGAAAATGCAGCCAGGCAGACTGGCTGTCATCAAATAGGATGACTTCGTTCATCGCCCATTATTTATCCTTACCACCCTTGCAGCGCCGTAAGGAACGGCTGCTCCAAATGTTCCACCACCGTTTTAAGGAAACGCGCCCCATCGGCCCCATCAATCAAGCGATGATCGTAAGAAAGGGCCAGCGGCAGCATGAGCCGGGGTTCAAATTGGCCGCTTTTGGGGTTGTAAACCGGCTCCATCACCCCACGGGCCACGCCCAAAATTGCCACCTCCGGGGCGTTGACAATCGGCGTAAAGTAAGAGCCGCCGATGCCGCCCAGGTTGGTAATGGTAAAGTTGCCGCCCTGCATGTCTTCCAGGGCCAGCTTACGGCTGCGCGCTTTTTCGGCTACCGTCTGCAATTCCACCGCCAGTTCCAGGATATTCTTTTTATCCACATCCCGGATAACCGGCACCAGCAGCCCATGTTCCGTATCCACCGCCACACCGATGTGATAGTATTGCTTGTAGACCACCTCGTTTTTGGCCATGTCCACGCTGGCGTTAAAGCGGGGGAAAACCTTTAAGGCCGACGTAACCACCTTAAGCACGATGGCGGTAATGGTCAGCCTGGCCCCGGCGGCCTCAACATTTTTGGAGAAGCGTTTACGCAGCTCCTCCACTTCGCCGATGTCGGCCTTGGCAAACTGGGTTACGTGAGGAATGGCGGCCCAGGCCTGGGCCAGGTGTTCCGCCGTTTTGCGGCGGATGTTGCTCATCGGCTCGCGCTTCACCTGGCCCCATTTGCTAAAGTCTGGCAGCGGGGCCGCCACCCCGGTGGTGGCGGCCGCACCGGCGGACGGGCCACGTCGCCGGGCAAAATTTTTCACATCGGCCATAGTGATGCGGCCTTGCGGGCCGCTGCCCGGCACCTGGGTGATGTCTACGCCAATTTCGCGGGCCAGGCGGCGCACATTGGGGGCGGCCGCTACGGCGCTGCGCAGGGGATCCGTCTCAACTTTAAACTCCAGGGTAGCCACCAGACCGGAAGGCAGGGTGGTTTCGTCGCCCGGCTCAATATGGATCAGGGCTGGTGGGGGAGATAGAAAGGATGAAACTTCAGCCACTTCCGTAGGGGCAGTGGTGGGCGTGGGTTGAGGCGGCGGCGCAGGTAAGGCTGAAGAGGTATCGGGCAACTCCAGCGGAGCGCCGGTGGACGAGGCTTGTGGAAGCTGGTGGGTTTCTATGGTCAAGACCGGTTGGTCTACCCTGGCGATGTCGCCGGGTTTAAGGTGAATGGCTGTGACGACGCCGCTGAGGGCTGACGGAATTTCCACGGTGGCCTTGTCGGTTTCAAGCTCCAGCACCGGCTGGTCTACCTCAACCGTATCCCCCACTGCCACCAAAACGTTGATCACCGTGCCGGCCTGCACATTCTCACCCATGGCCGGGAGTTTGAACTCCACCGGGATAGGTGCGGCTGAGGGTTGAGGACTGGCCGGCGAAACTTCAGAATGCTCTTCCGCGGGGGGGCCGGCAGGCGCGGGCGTTGGCTCTGCGGGAATGGCCGGCTTGCCATTGTCATCACCGGCCTCTGGCACAGGGCTTACGCCTTCGGCCGGCGCGGCTGCCAGGGTTAAAATCTGTTGGCCTACCCGCACGGTATCGCCGGATTTAACGTGGACAGCCTGCACCACCCCGCTGACAGAGGAGGGCACTTCAACGGTCGCTTTGTCGGTTTCAAGCTCCAGCACCGGCTGGTCTACCTCAACCGTGTCCCCCACCGCTACCAAAACATTGACTATGTCGGCGGCTTGCACATTTTCGCCCAATTCGGGCAGTATAAATTCAACGGTCATAGTGGAACTCTCTTATTATGACATCATCGGATTGAGCTTATTGGGATTGATTTCTAGGTCTTCCATGGCCCCAAACACCACCTCCGGTTTGATTTTACCCTCACGCAGCAAAGAGGTAAGGGCAGCCAGGGTGACAAAGCGATAATCCACCTCAAAGAAGTTGCGCAAGGCTTTGCGATTGTCGCTGCGGCCAAAACCATCGGTACCCAGCGAAGCCAGCGGCCGCGGGAACCAGCGGGCAATCGAGTCGGGCAGCTTCTTCATATAATCGGAGGCGGCCACAAACACCCCCGGCGCGTCGGCCAGGCACTGCGCTACATAAGGCACTTTGGGTTTTTCATCGGGGTGAAGCAGGTTCCAGCGTTCCACGTTCAGGCCATCCCGGCGCAGCTCTTTATAGCTGGTCACACTCCACACATCGGCGGCGATGTTATACTTTTCTTCCAACTCTTTTTGGGCGCGCAGCACTTCATTCATGATAGCCCCGCTGCCAAACAGTTGGGCATGCAGCCTGGCTTCCTTGTTTTCCGAAGCCTTGAATTTGTACATCCCCTTAAGAATGCCTTCTTTGACCGAATCGCCGCCGGGCATAGGGGGCATGGCGTAATTCTCGTTGCCAACCGTGAGGTAATAGAACACGCTTTCCTGTTCCTCGTACATGCGGCGGATGCCGTCACGGATGATCACCGCCAGCTCGTAGGCAAAGGCGGGGTCATAGGTAATAACATTGGGCACGGTTGAGGCCAGCACGTGGCTGTGCCCATCCTGGTGCTGCAAGCCCTCGCCGGCCAGGGTGGTGCGGCCGGAGGTAGCGCCCACCAAAAAGCCCCGGCAGCGCATGTCGCCCGCCGCCCAGATGAGGTCGCCGATGCGCTGGAAGCCAAACATGGAGTAGTAGATAAAGAAGGGGATGGTATTGATGCCGTGCGTGGAATAGGCCGTGCCGGCCGCGATGAAAGAGGCCATCGAACCGGCTTCGGTGATGCCTTCTTCTAAAATTTGCCCATCTTTGGCTTCTTTGTAGTAAAGCAGGCTGTCGGAGTCAACCGGCTCATAAAGCTGGCCGGGGTGAGAGTAAATGCCGCACTGGCGAAACAGGGCTTCCATGCCAAAGGTGCGGGCTTCGTCGGGCACAATCGGCACAATCAGTTTGCCGATATCCTTGTCGCGCAGTAATTTTGATAGAATCCGCACAAAGACCATAGTGGTGGAGACTTCACGGCCCTCGGTGCCTTCGTAAAATTCTTCAAACAGTTTTTCGGAGGGGGTGGTCAAAAAAGAGCTAACTGCGGTGCGAGCCGGAACATAGCCGCCCAGTTTTGCGCGCCGCTCCTGGAGATATTTGATCTCCGGGCTGTTGTCCGGGGGGCGATAGAAAGGCGCTTTGGCCACGTCATCATCAGAGATAGGGATGCCAAAACGGGCGCGGAATTCGCGCAGTTCGTCTTCGTTGAGTTTCTTTTGCTGGTGGGTAATATTTTTGCCTTCGCCGGCTTCGCCCAGGCCGTAACCTTTGATGGTGCGGGCCAGGATAACGGTGGGGCTGCCTTTGTGCTCCACCGCCGCTTTGTAAGCGGCATAGACCTTCTGCGGGTCGTGCCCGCCCATTCTCAGCCGGCGCAACTGCTCATCGGACAGGTGTGAAACCAGCTCTAGCAGGCGAGGATCGGCCCCAAAGAAATGCTCCCGGAAATATTTGCCGCTTTCCACGGTGTACTTTTGCGACTCGCCGTCAACCACTTCTCCCATGCGTTTGACCAGCACACCATCGCGGTCTTTAGCCAGCAGCGGGTCCCAATCGCCGCCCCACAAAACCTTGATAACATTCCAGCCGGCCCCCCGGAAGACGGTTTCCAATTCCTGGATGATTTTGCCGTTACCGCGGACTGGCCCGTCGAGCCGCTGTAAGTTGCAGTTGATGACAAAGATAAGGTTATCCAGGTGTTCTCGCGCCGCCAGGCTGATAGCGCCTAACGCCTCAGGCTCATCGGTTTCCCCATCGCCTAAAAAGGCCCACACTTTGGAGCCGGTGTTCTTCTTTAAGCCTCGATCTTCCAGGTAACGGTTAAAGCGGGCTTGATAGATAGCCATGATCGGCCCCAGGCCCATAGAAACGGTGGGGAACTGCCAGAAATCGGGCATCAACCAGGGGTGGGGATAGGAGGTCAACCCGCCGCCGGGGCGCAGCTCCTGGCGAAAGTTCTCTAATTTTTCACCCGAGAGCCGCCCTTCCAA
>CAZDMM010000012.1:0-24923 GCA_964505845.1 uncultured Caldilineaceae bacterium | reverse complement strand
TGAGCTTTCGGATAAGTCGCGCCTGCACGTAACGGTGGCTAAATGGTTTACGCCTAACGGCAACGCGATTGATAAGAAAGGGTTGACCCCCGATATCGAGGTGCTGGTCACCGACGAAGACAGAGCCAACAACCGTGACCCGCAGTTAGAGCGGGCTATTGAATTTTTGAAGACCGGGGCAACCGCTAAATGAACCAAACTAAAACACCCATTAAAATCGTGGCAACCAATCGCAAAGCCCGCCACGATTATTTTATTGAAGATACCGTGGAAGCCGGTTTAGTGTTGACCGGCAGCGAGATCAAATCTATCCGGGCCGGGCAGGTTAACCTGCGCGATGGTTTTGCCACCATTCGCAACGGCGAAGCCTGGCTGCTCAATACCCACATCGCCCCTTACCATCAGGCCAGCTATACCAACCATGAGCCGCGCCGCGACCGGAAATTGTTGTTGCACCGGCGCGAAATTAATCGCCTGACCGGTAAACTGCAAGAAAAAGGGCTAACCCTGGTCCCGCTCCAAATTTACCTCAAAAACAGCCGGGCTAAAGTGGAATTGGGTCTGGCGCGCGGCAAAAAGCTGCACGATAAACGAGAGACGCTGCGGGAACGGGATGATCGCCGCCAGATTACCCGCGCCCTGGGACGCCGCCAAAAAGGAGATGAATGAGACAATCCGCCTTCCTGGAATCTCAAATGAAATGATGAGAATCCGGAGCGCAAAAGCTATAGCTTTTGCGCTCCAAAAGCTATATTTTAGAGAGATGAGTGAGAGCCGTGAATCCGTTTCAGTTTAAATTTTACCCACCGCGGGCGCTGGA
The DNA here is from genome assembly GCA_964505845.1 of uncultured Caldilineaceae bacterium. Lineage (GTDB taxonomy): Bacteria > Chloroflexota > Anaerolineae > 4572-78 > J111 > DSQQ01. Next base: position 24,103 of record CAZDMM010000012.1, on the reverse strand, counting down.
AATTATTGATACTACCCTGCGCGAAGGATCCCAAACCTCGCTGCTGCACGACCACTACAAATACTTCTTCAATCAAAACGACAAAATGGAGATTGTTCGCGCCCTGATTTTGTACGGCGTCAAGTTTATCGAACTGTTTGCCCCGATTGTTAGCCCCCAGGAGCGCGACGATTTTGCCGCCGTCAAAGCGGTGCGGGATGAGCTGATTATGCACAAAGGCTACACCTTTCTGCTGGCCCACGTGCGCTGCCATCCCGATGATGTCGCCTCGGCGGTGGAGGCCGGCGCCGATGGGCTAAACTTTTACATTGGGCTTTCTGATACCTCTCGCATGTACAGCCACGGCAAAGACCTGGCTCACATCGTGCGCCAGGCCCGCTCCCTCATCGAGCAGGTGCGGCGGGATTATCCAGAGCTGGTGCTGCGCTTTAGCGGTGAGGATGCCTTCCGTACCGCTGAAGGCGATTTGTTCCGGGTTTATGATGAAATTGCGCCTCTGGTTGACCGCATGGGCACGCCTGACACGGTCGGCGTGGCGACGCCGGCAGCGGTGGCCCAGCGCATCAAACTGCTGTGCGAGCGTTACCCCACCCTTGATTTTGAAGGCCATTTTCATGACGACCGGGGGTTTGCCCTGGTCAACGCCCTGGAAGCGGTCAAAAACGGCATGCGCTATGTCAATACTACCCTGCTGGGGGTGGGCGAGCGTTCCGGTATCACCTCGATGACGGCCCTGCTGTTCAACCTGTATATTGATAAGGCTTACGACTGCCTGGAAGGGTACAACCTGCGCGGTTCCTATCCTATCAACGTGATGTTTGCCTCCAAGCTTAAAAAATTGGTACCCTCCAAAGAGCCGGTCAGCCTGACTAACCGCACCCACACCGCCGGGGTGCATCAAAAAGCTCTGCTCCATCATTCCTCCACCTACGAGGCTTTCCCGCTGGACCAGTTTGGGGTGAGCGAGTCGGAGGTGCTGCTGGGGCCGTTGAGCGGCTGGAACATCATCCATTACTTCTTGAAAGAAATCAAAGGCTATCATTTAGACGAAGGCGCCGCCCGGCAGATTGCCGCGGCCTTCAAAGAGCGGGTTTACAATCTTGGCCCGCACGACTCCCCCACCGAAATCCTGATTGACCTGGCCGAAAACCAATTTGGCCTGAGTCACATCACCGTGCCGGACCGCTTCAAAGATAACATTTTGCAGCGCCTGGATGAAACCGAGCAAGCCGCCGCCGCCCTGGGCGAAGGCAACCCCGCCGCCCGGCGCGAGGCAGCCGTCAGCTTAAAACGTTAAACGTTCAAACGTTTTATACTCGTTTTATACTCGTTCCCAAACTCAGTTTGGGAACGAGTATAAACTCAGTTTGGGAACGAGTATAACGTAGAGGCAAGATGGGTCATACCTTTGTTGAAAAAATTTTAGCCAAAAATGCCGGCCTGGCCCAGGTGACGCCGGGACAGGTGATTACGGCCCGGCCCGACGTAGCCCTGAGCCACGATAACACCGCCGCCATTGCCAAAACTTTTTACAGCCTGGGCGTCAAGCGGGTCACACACCCGGAGCGGTTGGCCATCACCCTGGATCACGCCGCGCCGCCACCCACCACCCAGCACGCCCAAAACCACGCCGAAGTGCGCCGTTTTGTGGCCGAGCAAGGGGTCAGCCACTTTTTTGAAGTGGGCCGGGGGATTTGTCACCAGGTTTTGTGCGAGGAAGGCTTGATTTATCCCGGCGTGGTACTGCTGGGGGCCGACAGCCACTCGACCCATTACGGGGCGCTGGGCGCGTTTGGAGCCGGCGTTGGGCGCAGCGAGATGGCGGCCATTTGGGCCACCGGCGAATTGTGGCTGCGCGTTCCTGAAAGTATCAAAATCACCCTGCACGGCGTCTTCAAACCCTGGGTCACCAGCAAAGATATTGCCCTGTTCATCATCGGGCAGTTAGGGGCGGACGGCGGCCTGTACGCCAGTGTTGAATTTCACGGCGAAGCGGTGGCCGGCATGAGCATGTCTAGCCGTTTTGTGCTGCCCAACATGATGGCCGAAATGGGGACCAAAAATGCCTGGGTAAGGCAGGATGAGGTGACGTGGGGTTGGTTGGAAGAGCACAGGGGCGCGGAGGTGCAGGTCCCCAGGACACCCGGAAGGGGTGGGAGCGGGGGAGATGAGGAGGCGGAGAGGCGAGGAAAGCAGGCGGAGTGGGAGGCGGTCAGCCGGGAATTAGCCCCTGATGCTGAGGCGGTTTATGCCGCCTCGTATGAATTCGATGCCTCGGCGATTGAGCCGCAGGTGGCCTGCCCCCACAGCGTGGATAATGTGAAACCGTTGAGCGCGGTGGCGGGCATTAAGGTGGACCAGGCTTTTTTGGGAACATGCACCAACGGCCGTTTGGAGGATTTGGCGATTGCGGCCCAAATTATGGCCGGGCGGCGGGTTGCGCCGGGTACGCGCCTGCTGGTCATCCCGGCCTCCTCCCAGGTTTATCTGGAGGCGCTGCGGGCTGGTTACGTGGAAACCCTGCTGGCCGCCGGGGCGGTCTTTAATTCGCCCGGCTGCGGCCCCTGCATGGGCAACCACATGGGCATCCCCGCCCCCGGCGAAGTGACCATCAGCAGCGCCAACCGCAACTTTCGGGGGCGCATGGGAACCCGCGAGTCTGACATTTACCTGGCCTCGCCGGCCGTGGTTGCCGCCAGCGCCGTCGCCGGGAAAATCGCCGGGCCGGAGCAACTTTGAGGAGATAAACATGCCTTCACCGTTTCCGGGCATGGATCCTTACCTGGAAGGCTATTTGTGGCCCGATTTCCATCACCGTTTAGCCACAGAAATCAGCCGTAGACTCACCCCTCGGCTCAGGCCGCGCTACGTGGCCCGCCTGGAATTTTCGGTGGTGCAAGATAGCCCGCCCGACACGGAGATCAGTATTATGTACCCCGATGTGGAAGTGGCGCTGGCCCAGGGGTCGCGCCTGGCGGAAGCCGTAGCCGAGTATCACATTTTGGCAGTGGACACGCCAGAAGTGGCAGACCAGCCGGTGGATGTTATCCCGCCCGCGCCGCTCACGCTGCCGCTGTTGGAGCCGGTGGAGGTGCGCCAGGTTACCATAGAGGTGCGGGATGTGGGCCACAACGAGTTGATTACCTGTATCGAAATCCTCTCTCCCATCAACAAGCGGGAGCCGGGGTTGACAAAATACCGGCACAAGCGCGCTCGCCTGCGCCAGGCCGGGGTACACCTGTTAGAGATTGATCTACTGCGCCGTGGCCTGCGCCCGATACAGCATCCCGCTTTGCCTGTTACCCCCTATTTAATCACCCTGACCCGCGCCTACGCTGCTCAGGTTGAAGCCTGGCCGATTCAACTGGCAGACCCGCTCCCGGTTTTGCCCGTGCCCCTGCGCGACCCCGACCCGGTTGTACCCCTGGCATTGGGCCTGGCGCTGACGGCTATCTACGATGAAGCGGCCTACGACTTATCCATTGATTACAGCCAACCTCCACCCCCACCCCCGCTGACCCCGGTAGAAACATCGTGGCTGCAAGAAAAATTAGCCACAATATCCCAGGAGAAGTTGCCTTGAATCCCCAATTACCACTTACCAATCACCTGCGGCAAGGCCGCGTCTGGAAATACGGCCATGGCGTCAACACCGATGTTATCTTCCCCGGCAAATACACCTACACCGTCACCGACCCGGCCGAGATGGCCCGCTACGCCCTGGAAGACCTTGACCCCTCTTTTGCCGCCAACGTCCGGCCCGGCGATGTGATTGTGGCCGGTAAAAATTGGGGCAACGGCTCCAGCCGGGAGCAGGCCGTCACCTGCCTCAAACAGGCCGGCGTCGGCGCGGTGATTGCCGTCTCCTTTGCCCGCATCTGGTATCGCAACGCCATCAACAACGGCCTGCTGGCCCTCACCTGCCCCGCCGCCTTTGAAGCCCTCCACGCCGGCGATTGGGTAGAGCTTGACCTGCAAGCCAGCCTCATCAAAAGCGCCGCCGGCGTCTTCTCCTTTCCCCCCTTTGACGCCTCCGTCCAGGCCATCATCGCCGATGGCGGGCTGATTCCTCACTTGAAGAAGCGGTTGAGTGGTACGGTGAGATTTTGAACGTGAAACTGCACTTTGGATAATATACGCTCACAGCCATTGTCCGGTAGCTAATAGATAAATCAATTAAAAGCCGTACTATCGCCTTAGCAGCGACGGCTACCGGCGAAGCGCCCCCTGTCCCCAGGACGCCCAGAAGGGGTGCGGGCACGCCGTCGCGACCGAAGGGAGTGCCGGGCGTGGGAGCCCGGCCTGCTAAAATACTGTACGATGTTTATCTGATTTATCTATAAGGTGGTATCATGTTGAATTATCAAATTTTTGAAGAAATGTTAGCGATTTATGATAAAGCTATTTTTAAAATGATGTTTTTAGGCGAACTTGATTGGTATATGGCGGCCAAACAGACGCAAAAACGTTTAGTTGCTTATTTGCATGGAGAATTAAACGAAGCATCATCTCAATTAGCACGGGAATGTCATGCAGATTTGCATGGATATGTGAAGGTAAAGTTTAGTGCAGACATAATGGATGCCAATGACTGCCGTAAAAAAGACTGTTACCATTTGTTTGATCTCAGTCAGCGTTTGGTAGAAATTGGCGGTATGCCATAAAACCAGGATATTAATTTGACTTATGGTGACATCATTCGGAAATATAACTGAAAAATCCGGGATTTAAGTTTTGGGATAGATGAAGAAAGTTAGAGTTGGTAACAAGCCGCTTACCTATATTTTCAGTCAGTGACTCAGTCAAACCAAGCCCTCATTCAACCTATCAGCCTTAGCCTGCTGCTTCTCCTTTACCTGGCCCTGGCCCTGGCCCATGCCGCCCTCGCCCCGTTGACCACCGGCCCCGATGAGTTGGCCCATTACGAATACGCCCGCTTCATCGCCGAGCATGGCCGCCTGCCGGTCAATAATGAAGAGCGGGCCCAGGCCGGCTACAAATCCGACCAGCCGCCGCTGTACCATCTGCTGGCCGCCCTGCCGATGAGCCTGGTTGACCCCACCGGCCCGCCCACCCTCAAACGGGTCAGCGATAGCCCCCGCCGCCAGTTGATCGAGCGCAGCCGCCACGCCTGGGGCTTGTATAACACCGAGGACGAAGGCTGGCCTTACCGCGCCGAAATTCTGCGCTGGCAGGTAGGCCGTTGGGTGGCGATTCTCTTTGGCGCGGCTACTGTCGCCGTAACTTTCTTCATTGCACGTATGGCCTTTTCAAATGTGACCGCCGGCCGTGGGCCGGAGACCGGAGATAAAGCGACAAGTTGGTTATTAGCTCTGGCTGCTGCCGCCGTGGTTGCTTTTATCCCCCGCTTTATCCTCACCGGCTCCATGCTCAATTACGAAACCACCGTCGCCTTCTTTTCCGCCCTGTTCTTATGGGTGCTCTTACGTCTCGCCCATCACGCCGCCATCCCCAAGGGACACAAAGTGGGCGCGCAAAGTCCAAGTGTCACGCACCACGCAATACGCAATACGCAAGACGTCTCCCGCCTCATGCTCTACGCCCTCCTCCTCGGCCTCCTGGCCGGATTGGCCATTCTGTCCAAACTCAGCGCCCTCATCCTGCCGCTGGAGGCCGTGATCGGCCTGTGGTTGATTGCCCGCTTCCAAAAGTGGCCGCGAGCGGTCTGGCTCAAAACCACCCTGCTTACCCTGACAGTCGCCGGGTTGGTGGTCGGCCTGTGGTTTGGTTTTGTACTGTATCACTTCAACACGGTGACCGCCGACGGCTTGTGGATAGGGCTGCTGCGCCCCCTCATCGCCGCCGACTCCAGCGACGCCACCACCAACCGGCTGCTGAGTTTTATGACCGGCGGCGAGGCCGGTTTCACCGGGGCCATTGACAACCTGGAGTCCGGCCCACCCTGGGAATGGGCCGCCATCTTCTTCCGCACCTTTTGGATGGTCGGCATCGAGCAGGTTCAACCGCTGGCCCCGTCTGCCTTGATTATCGCCCTGGCTCTTTGCCTGGTCGCAGCCGCCGGCCTCCTTCTAAGAGACCGCCGACGGCTGACCGAAGACCGCCGACCGCCGACCGCCGACCGCCACAATTCTACTTCAGCCTTCAGCCTTCAGCCTTCAGCCTTTCTTCTCACCCTCCATCTCCTCTTGCCCTTCATCCTGCCGCTGCTCCGCTATGCCGCCACCTTTAGCCTGGCCGATACCGCCCAGGGCCGGCACGTCCTCTTCATCGCCGCGCCCGCCTTTGCTATCTTGCTGGTTGGGGGATTGTTCAGCGTCACGTCCCAGACTTTACGTTTTACGTTTTACCCTTTACGCTTTATTCCTTTCCTGCCCGTTCTTCTCGTCCTCACCTGGACCGCCGCCCAACTGTGGACGATGACCTGGGCTTACAACCCACCCCTGCCTGTCAGCACCCTGCCCCAAACAATGACCCCGCCGGCCCATTCGCTCAACCGGCCCTTGAACAAATATGTAACCCTGGTAGGCTATAGCGACCAGCTTGACCCCGATAACCGCCTGCTCCGCCTTGACCTGGTGTGGCAGGCTACGGCCCTTAGCCTGGTAGATTATCTAACCGAGGTCAGCCTGCTGGATGGGCAGGGACAGGTTCAATCCCAATGGCTGGGCTATGCCGCCAACGGGCGTTACCCCACCCGCGCCTGGGACGTGGGCGACTTTGTCAGGGATACCGCCTGGCTGCCGGTGGCCGGGTTAGCGCCGGGAACGTACCAACTCCGCCTCAACCTCATTCCGACCAGCCGCAGCTACCCCGCCGATCAAGCCGTCTCACCCTTCATTCTCACCCAGGTGACGCTGTCCAATCCCGGCCTGCGCCTCTTTAATGGCGCGCTGCCCTTTACGGGCCAGGCCGTGGCTGCCGCCGGTTTCTCCGTCTGGCAAAAGGGCCAGGCCACAACCGGCCTGCACCCCTTCAATTATCGAGAAACTATCCTGATCACTTTGAGCAATCTCCTGCCCAATCAGCAGCGCAGCCTGCGGTTGGTTGGCCCCGCAGCCGCCGCCGGTTTTGCCCCGGTGCGTGAACTGCCCGAGTCTGCTCTGTTTATCGTGGGGCCAGATTGGCCGGCCGGCGATTACCACCTGCAAGTTACCTTGGCCGAGGCCGGAACCGAGGCGCAGCAGGTTAACTCAGACCCGCTGGTGCGGGTTATTGACCGCTGGGAACGCCAATTTACCGAACCAGGCATGAGCCGGCGGGTTGAAGCCAATTTTGCCGGCCAGGTAAAATTGTTGGGTTATGATTTGAGGGCCAATCGAGCCAAACCCGGCGGCGGCATCCCCCTTACCTTGTACTGGCAGGGGCTTGACTGGATGGGGCACGATTACACCATCTTTACCAAGCTGCTGGCCGCTGACCAAACGGTGCATGGCGGGCGCGACCGCCAGCCCCGCGAAGGTTATCGCACCAGCTATTGGGCGCCGGGCGAAATTGTCGCCGATCCCTTTGGAGCGCCGGTTGACTCCGACGCCCCCGAAGGTGTATACTACCTTAACCTGGGGCTGTACCAACAGGTGGGCCGGCAGGCCGTGTCGCTGCCGTTGGTGCAAGAAGGACACCCGATTGACGCTACCAGTATCAACATCGGCCCAATTAAAATTGGCAGCGCCCCGGCCGGGCTAACTCTAAAAACTGCCAATCCTCAAGTTTCGCTCAACCAGTCCTTCGGAAACCCGCCCAACCTGACTCTGCTAGGTTATGATTTAGACCAGCCGTCAATTACCAATAACCAATTATCCATTACACTTTACTGGCGCACCGAGTCCCCTCTCCCACTCGATTACACCACCTTTGTGCATGTACGCAATGCAGCCGGCGAAACCGTGGCCCAAAAAGATCAGCCTCCCCTGAACGGGGCCTACCCCACCAGCCTGTGGGACCCCGGCGAGATCATCGCTGATCCTATCGTGGTGACATTACCTCCCGATTTGCCCGCCGGAGAATATCAACTGGTGGTGGGTTTGTATGATCTTACCAGCGGGGCGCGCTTGATGGTGCCGGGCAGCTCGGACAACAGCCTGCTGTTAAGAAAGGTAACATTTTCATCTCGATGATGTCGCGTCTTAAAGTTCATGTCGGTTTAATCGTTGTCATCGTGCTGTATGTTAGCCTGGCCGGGCTGGCCGGCTGGCGTACCCCCTTAAGCGCCGGCCCCGATGAAGTGGCCCACTTTATGTTTGCGCGATTTTTGAAACAAGAAGGTTATCTGCCGCTCACCCCTGAGGATCGTAAGGCGGCTGCCTACAAATCGGATAAACCCCCGTTATTCCATGCCCTGGTGGCGCTGACCTTTTGGGGTGATATAAACCGGCCGCCCTTTGTCAAGCTGGCTTATGGCCTGCCGCGCCGCCATTTAGTCCAGGATGGCGTGGTTGACCCCACCGGGCCTACTCGCTTTTGGGATGTGGTGAACACCGAGGACCCCCTGGCCGGAGAAATCCTATTTTGGCATTATGGCCGGTGGCTGGCCACCCTTTTTGGGGCAGCCAGCCTGGTGGTGATTTATCTGCTGGCGCTGAAAACCTTTGCCGGCCAACCCCGGCCGCACCGGTACGCTTTAGCGGCGGTTTTGAACATCGCCTTTTTGCCTACCTTTATCTTTATCAGCAGTGTTTTTAGTTACGAAAGCCTGCTCGGCTTGTGGCTGTCGCTGTACCTGCTGGTTGCGCTGTATCTACTCACGGGCCGCCGACAGGAGTGGTGGTATGGGCTGGCCGGTTTGTTGATCGGCCTGGCGATGGTGACTAAGTTAGCCACTGCGCTGGCGGCGGTCACTTTGGCCGTGCTGATTTCCCTGGGCGGCAGCCGCCTGGCCGCCTCAAAATGGCGCTATCTAAGCCGCGCCGGCTGGAGCCTGGCGGGGGTGCTGCTGGGCGCCGGCTGGTGGTTTGCCCTTGTATGGCTTAACCTGAACAAGGTTAAAGGTTTAGGGTTAATCGGCGGGACGCTGAACCCTATCCTGGTGGGCGATGGCAGCGGCCAGGGCAGCTCCGCCCGGCTGGTGGCCCTGTTATCCGGCCAGCCGCTGCAGAATCTGCCGGATGTCTCTTTGGCCCAGTTTGGCCGCTGGGTTGAGCAGCTTTTTGTCTCCTTTTGGCTGACCCCGGCCGGCGGCCCGCCCGTGTTGGTCTGGATATTGTACGGGGTGGGGCTGCTGGTGCTGGCCGGCGGGGTTAAAAGTTGGCAGCAAAACCGGCCGGGCCGGCTGTGGCAAATTTTTCTGGCCCTGTTTGCCGCGCTCTTTGTCGCTCCGCCTTGGCTGCAGCTTATGCTCACCGGGGAAACGGGCATTGCTGCCCTGGGGCACCACGTCCTCTTTCCGGCCCTGGCTGTCTGGGCCATTTTCATCGTCTGGGGGTTGAGCGCCTGGTGGCCCCAACGGGCCGGCGGTTCCTGGGTTGGGCCAACGCTTTTGGGGCTGGGCTGGCTGGCCTGGAGTGTGGCCCAGGCCTTTCTCTACCACCCGCCCACTCCGGCCCCGGTGCGGACGGTTCCGCCCGTTTTGCCGGCCTCCGCCCACCCTCTTGAGGTTGACTTCCCGGCCATGCAGTTGGCCGGCTATGAGTTAACAGGCTTGACCCAGGATGAACTGTGCTGCGACCCGGCTCACCCGGCTTTAGGTGTTCAGCTTTATTGGGCCGCCCGGCAGGTGATTAACCAGGATTACCAGGAAACCGTTAGCCTGGTTGACTCACACGGTACACCCCAAAGCGTTTGGTTGGGGTACACTGCCGATGGCCGTTATCCTACCCGCGCTTGGGAACCGGGTGATATTGTGCGGAGCGAAACCTGGCTGCCGGCGGCCGGCTTGCCCGCCGGTATTTATACCCTCACCCTCACCATTGGCCGGCCAGATTCACCCCTAACGGCTAAGGATGGCCGCGCCGAGATTACCCTGGGACAGGTGAAACTGGTTGGTGGGCCGGGCCGGCCTCAACCAGGAGCCGGGCCTGAGACGGCCCTGTGGCAAGGCGGGCAAATCATCAGCGGCCGGCCACCGGTTTTTTGGGAGCGGTCCACGGTGCAGGTTACAGCGCCGCCGCAGCTTGAGGTTAACCTGGTGGGGCCGGATCAGGCCAGCCGCCAACCGGATCGAGTGGCCGGGCAGACCCGCGTTTTTGTGGTTGACCCCCTCTGGCCCAAGGGCGATTACCAGCTTGGGGTTGCGGCAGAGCCGGCCCAGCGGCCGGCCCTGACCCTTACCGGGCCGCAGCGCCAGGCCCATCTGCCCCCCAGCCCGGTAGAGCTGCGCGCTAACTTTGCCAATCAACTCCTGCTGCTGGGCTATAACCTGCCGGAACGCCGTATCCAGCCGGGCGAGTCGTTGCCTGTAACCTTGCAGTGGCAGGCGTTGTCAACCATGCCCGCCGATTTTATTATGTTTACCCGCCTGCGGGATGAAAAAGGGCGTATTTGGGGCGGCTATGACCGCTGGCCGCGCGAGAATTACAGCACCATCTTGTGGGCAGCCGGCGAAGTGGTGGAGGATGGCTTTACAATGCCGCTCAAACCCGATACCCCACCCGGCATTTACTATCTTGATATCGGCTTCTATCTGCCGGTCGGGCAGGCCCCGGTTTCGCTGCCCCTGGTGCAGAACGGGCAGATGAGCGATGTGACCAGCGTCACCCTCGGCCCTATCAAGGTGGGACGGCCCTCAAACAAATTTATCCTGACCGGCGCAGAGCCGCAGTTCAAGCTAAACCAACCCTTTGGCCAGGCCCCTAACCTGATCCTGCTTGGCTATGATTTAGATGAGTCCTCCACCGCCGCCTGCCAGACGCCACATACCAGTTCTGCAGAGAGCTTGTCGCTGTGCCAGCTATACCTAACCCTTTACTGGAAAAGCGCCGCTCCTCTGGACTTCGATTACACTACTTTTGTGCATGTGCTCAACGGGGCGGGCGAAATTGTGGCTCAAAAAGACCGGCCTCCTTTGAAGGGCGCCTATCCTACCAGCCTGTGGGAGCCTGGCGAAATTATTAAAGATAAATTTTACCTTACCGTGCCACCCGTTATGCCCGCTGGAACCTACAGCCTGGTGGTCGGCTGGTACAACCCCACCAGCGGGGTGCGGCTGGCGGTTCCTGGCCGGTCTGATAATAGCGTCACTCTCCGCACGGTGGAGCTTGGCGGCTGATGTCAGCTTCTCGCCGGTTATGGCCCGGCCTGGCCCTGCTTGGGCTTATCTTCCTGGCGCTTGGCTTTGTTTACAGCATCACTGCCCCTTACGCCGCCGGCCCCGACGAAGTGGCCCACTTTCAATTTATTCGTTTTGTGGCCCGGCATCATCGCCCGCCGCTTACCGAGGCTGAACGCACCGAGGCCGGGTACAAGTCAGATTTACCGCCCCTGTTTCATCTTTTGGTGGGCCTGGCCGGCGGTAGTATTGACCTGACCAGGCCCCCTTTCATCAAAGTGACCCACGATAACCCCCGGCTGCAACTGGTGGTCGGCCTGGAAAACGTGCTGGCCTGGCGGGCCATCAACACCGAAGACCCTTATCGCAGTGAGGTGCTGCTGTGGTATCTGGCTCGGTGGGGCGCGCTGGCCGGGGCAGCCTTCACTTTGGCCGTAACCTGCGGTTTGCTGCGCTCTTTTTTCCCCGATGCCTCCTGGGTAGCGTTGGGCGGAACGGCGGTATTGGCTTTTATCCCTACCTATGTCCAGGTGAGCGGGGTTATTAGTTATGAGCCGCTGGCGGGGGTGTTAATGGCCGGCTATTTTTGGGTGTTGTTCCATACCGCCTCTGTAGGACAGGCTGCCGGCTTATCGGGTGAAACCGTCCAGAACAGGGCGCGGCCCTGGCCTTACCTGGCTTTGGGCCTGCTGCTGGGCCTGGCCTGCCTCACCCGGCAGACAATTTGGCCGCTGCTGCTGGTATTACCCCTGAGCATCGCCTGGCCGGCCCGTCGTCAAGGCGGGATGTGGAGCAAATTAGGGCTGGCCGGGCTGGGACTGAGCCTCACTTTTGGCCTGTGGTTGCTTTACATGCTCGTCTATTTTAATCAAATTGACCGCCTGGGCTGGGTTGCCGGCCTGCTGCAGCCTTTTTTGGTGGGCGATGGCAGCGGTAAAACCTCGCTCCAAATTGCCGGCCTCATCACCGGAGGACAGGTGGGGTTGGCCGCTGGCGGCAGCGCCGCCGGCGACTCGCTGCTGCAATGGGCCTGGGCTTTTTTTAAGCGGGTGTGGGGCGGCGGCTGGATGGCCTGGATTTTGCTGGGCTTGTGGCTGCCGGCCCTGGCCGGGCTGGCCTATCAGTGGCGGCGCATGGAGCAGGCCAAACAAAGATGGCTGCTGCTGCTGGGCTGCCATTTGCTGGCCCTGATATCTCTGCCTTTTGTGCGCTTTTGGTTCTCCGGGCAGGCCAGCACCGCTTTTGGCCAGCACTTGCTGTTTCCGGCCGGGGCCGTGCTCATTTTGCTGCTAGTTTGGGGCTTGAGCGCCTGGCTAAAGCCGGCCTATGTGGCCGTGGTACTGTTTCTGGCAGCCGGGGGATACCTGGTCCAAACCACTGCCGGCCTGGCCGCCGAGTACCGGCCGCCCTGGCCGGTGCAAACCGTGCCGCTGGCCGGCGGCGAGCGCGTACTGGCTGTTTTTGACCCGGTGGCTCTGCTTGGCTATTCCTTCCGGGCCGACGACCAGGCCCTATCCGTAACCCTGCAATGGCGCACCGAAAGCCAGGCGGCCGAGGATTATCGCCTGGAACTGACGCTGCTGGACTCCGCCGGTCAGGCGGTCAGCCGTTGGCTGGGCCAGCCGCTCAACGGGCGCTATCCCACCCGCGCCTGGCTGCCCGGCGACCGGGTGCGCACCGCCGTCAGTTTGCCCATTGCCGGTTTGCCGGCCGGCGAGTACCGGCTTTGGCTGCGCTGGTTAGGTGAGGCCGGGGCAGTACCGCCCCAACTGGCCGACGATCTCTCTCAGCAAGTTATTGCCAGCGATAACCAACTGCATTTAGGGGTCATAACCCTCAATCCGGCGCCGTCTTCCACAGAACAGACGGTACTCTTAAATAACCACCCTCTCCACTACACGCTCTGGCCGCAGCCTGCACCGTTGCCTGGCTCTCAGGTGTACCAGGAAAACAGCACAGTGGTTGTCTCAACGGCAGAACTTTTGGACGATACGGTGCATATTAGCCTGATTGGGCCGGATGGACAACCCCGTCCCCCCAGCGATCATACCGGCCTTGTTTACAACTTTACCATTGAGCCGCATTTTGCCGGCGGCGAGTATCGCCTGCGTTTTGAAGAGCCGGCCGGCGGCCAAAAAGTAGAAACGCCGCCCCTGCTGAGGGTCGAAACCCAAGAGCGGCAGTTCCAGGCCGGCCCCATCGCCCACCCAGTGCAGGCCAACTTTGCCGGGTATGTGGCTCTACTGGGGTACAACCTGCCGGAGCGGCAGGTTCAGCCGGGCGGCGCTATCCCGGTGACGCTGTATTGGCAGGCCCTCAAGCCGATTGGGGCCGATTTGATTATGTTTAACCACCTGCTTGACAGCCAGGGGCAGGTGCAGGGTGGGCGCGACCGCCGCGCCCGCGAGGTCTACAGTACGCTGCTGTGGGCGCCGGGTGAGGTGGTGGTGGACTCTTTTCATGTGCAGGTCGAACCTCATGCCTCCCCTGGCATCTACCGGCTGCTGGTCGGCCTCTATTTGCCGGTAGGCGAAGCGCCGGTGTCGCTGCCGCTGCTGCAAAACGGCCAACTGAGCAATGTCACCAGCCTCAACCTGGGCGCAGTCAAGGTGGGGCCAACCCCAGACGGGTTGACCGCCCAAGAGGCGCATCCCCAGGTGTCACTCAACCTGACTTTTGGCGATCCCCCCCGCCTGACCCTGCTTGGCTATGATTTAAACCGGCCGCCAATTGCCAATAACCATTTACCAATTACCCTTTACTGGCGCAGCGAGTCCCCCCTCCCCGGCGATTACACCGTTTTTGTCCACGTGCGTAACGCCGGCGGCCAGACGGTGGCCCAACACGACCAGCCGCCGCTGCAAGGCGCATACCCCACCGGCCTGTGGAGTCCCGGTGAAATCATTGCCGATACCGTTGAGATTCCCTGGCCGCACAAGCTCTCCCCTGGAAAATATGAGGTGGTGGTGGGCTGGTATGACCCCTCTACCGGCCAGCGGTTAACCGTACCCAATCACCCAGCCAACGAGGTCCACTTAACCGATGTTGAGATTCGTTAAAGGTTCACAGGTTAAACGCTTTAACGTGCAACTCAGGTTAGTTTTGATTTTGCTCATTTACCTGGCGTTGGCGGTGAGCTACAGTGTGGTGACGCCGATTGGCCGGGGGGCGGATGAGTGGGCGCATTACTGGTACGCCCAATTCATCGCCCGGCACGGCCGCCTGCCGGCCAACCCCGCCGAGCGCGAAACGGCCGGCTACAAATCAGATTGGCCGCCGTTGTATCACCTCAGTGCGGCTGCGCTGACGGCCTGGATTGACACGTCCGGCCCGCCTACCTTCAAGTATCGCCCTGACACCCTGTTTGGCAAAGGTCAACTGCGGCGGCAGTTGGTGGCCGTTCAGGGGCCGGATGCTATTCTGCACACCGAGGACGAACTCTTTCCCTGGCGGCAAGAAATTTTGGTGTGGCATGTGGGCCGCTTCCTCTCTATCGCTTTTTCGGCGGGGACGCTGGCGGTAACTTATTTTATTGCCGTAGAAGTTTTTGGAGGGAACAGGGCGCAGGGGCGCAGAGGAGCGGGGGAGCAATTAAGAAATCTCCAATTACCAATCACCAATTACCAAACCCTCGCCCTTCTCTCCGTCGCCTTTTTAGCCTTCCTGCCTCGTTTTTTGTTCACCGGTATGCTGTTCAATTATGACAGCCTGACCTTGCTGCTTTCGGCTTTGTTCCTGCTGGCGGCGGTGCGGGTGGCGGCAGGCCGTTACTCTCGCGGGGGGTACTGGCTGTTAGGCGGCCTGGCCGGGTTAGCCTTGATGACCAAATACTTAACGGCCCTTTTACCTGTGATAATTATTTTTCTGGTTTGGAACAGCAGAAAAATCCCTTCCAGTCCTCCAGTCCTCCATCCCTCCACTCCCCTGCTTAAACTAAGTCAGGCTGCTGCCGCCTTCAGCCTCGTCTCAAGCGGGTGGTTTGCTTATCTCCTGCTCAATTTTAATGAGGTTGACCGCTACGGCCCGGTATTGGGGATAGTTGCACCGCTGCTGCGCGGCGACGGCAGCGACCGCACCGTCGAGCAGCTTTTTGCCTGGTTCAGCGGCGGCCAGGCTCCACCCCCAGCCCATATTGACCAGCACAGCTACAGCTTTGGGCAAATCACAGCCAGTTTTTTGACCACTTTGTGGGCCAATCCCGTTACCCAACCCTACCCGCTCACCTGGTTTGTCGTCATTATGACTCTGATTGCGGTTATCGCCGGCATTGGCTGGACAATAGGCCGGCGCATTTCCCCTTTGCCCCACCCCTCCACCTTGCCGGCTCTCGTGCTGCTGTACTGCCTTTTGCCCCTGCCCTTCATGTTTATCCGGCTCTTTGGGGCGCGCGATGCTCTGGAAGCCGTCCAGGGGCGGCACCTGCTCTTTCTGTCCGGCCCCGCTCTGGCTATCCTGATTGTTTGGGGAATTTCACGATTTACGATTTACGCCTTACGATTTACGCCTCCTGCTTCTCGCTTTGTGCCTCACGCTTTACGCTTTACGTTTTACGCTTTCATTGGTCTACTATTAACCGGCTCCCTCGCTCAACTTGTCTACATGGTTCAAATTTATCCTGCGCCCCTGCCGGTGCAGACGACGCCCTATCAAGCCGTACAATCCTCCACCCCAATCCCAAAGATAACCTTGCCCGGCGGCGCCAAGCTGCTTGATTATGAAATGACCGGCGTAGATGCCGCTGCGCTCAAAGTCTCCTTTACCTGGCAGGGTGGGGCCGAACCTGCGCCGGAAGATTGCCGGCTAGAAGTAGCTCTGTGGGATGGTCAGAATAATGTTCGCATGGATTGGCTGGCCTACCAAACTCAGGCCCGTTACCCCACCCGCGCCTGGGAAGCCGGCGACATCATCCGGGATGAGGGCTGGCTGCCCCTGGGTGGCTTAGAGCCTGGAGCTTACAAGCTGCAGTGGCGAATTTTGGGCGATAAAGAACCTGTCTTCGATTGGCAGACGCTCACCATCTTTACCCTGAGCCGGCCTACGGGTCAGCCCATCAGCCCGCCCCCTCAGCTATGGCACAACGGCGTGCTAGCCGCCCGCCCGCCCCTCCTGCGCGAGCGCGAAACCATCCAATTTACCAATCTCCAATCTCCAATCTCCAATCTCCACCTCATCGGCCCCGACGGCGCACCGCACCCCCCCACCGCAGCCGGCTCAACCTGGGCCAATTTTATCATCGGGCCGGAGTGGCCGCCCGGAGATTACCGCTTGCAGCCGGAGGGCGAGGTGATTTTCCGAGTCGCTCCCGGCCAGAGAAATTTTCAACTGCCGGCCATCCCCCACCCCCTGGAGGTCAATTTTGAAAATAAAATCAAGCTGCTGGGGTACAACCTGCCCGGCCGCCGGGTCCAGCCGGGGGCCGGCCTGCCCCTGACCCTCTATTGGCAGGGCCTGGAGTGGATGGGTGATAATTTTGTCATGTTTATCCGCCTGCTGGCTCAGGCCGACCACTCTGCCCAGGGCGGCTATGATCGTTTGGCCCAAGAAAATTACAGCACGCTGCTCTGGGCGCCCGGAGAAATTATCACCGATGGGTTGGCCGTGCCGGTGGCCCCAAACGCCCCGCCCGGCATCTACCACCTTAACATCGGCTGGTACCGGCAGGTTAATGGAGAGGCTTCTTCCCTGGCCGTCGTCAATCCCGATACCGGTTCGACGGCTGTCACCATTGGCCCCATCAAGGTGGGCGGGCCGCCGCCGGGGGTAACAGTCAAAAATGTTACCCCCAAAACTTCACTCAAGCTAAATTTGGGAGATCAGATTGCCTTGCTTGGCTATGATTGGGACGAGTCAGTAATTAACCACCCACCGGGGGTCTTTGGCTCCTGTCAATTGTCAACTGCCAACTGCCAATTGACAATTACCCTCTACTGGCAGGCCCTTACCGCGCCCGCGCTCGATTATACCGTTTTTGTCCACCTGCGGAATGAGGCCGGAGTGATAGCGGCCCAACAGGACGGCCCTCCGGCCGGCGGCGCTTATCCCACCGGCTTGTGGGAGGCCGGCGAAGTCATCCCGGATCAACGCACGGTTGCCCTGCCGGCCCTCTCGCCGGGGCGGTATGAAGTGGTGGTGGGGATGTATGATTTGGCGAGCGGGGCGCGTCTGCCCGTCGCCGGCTCTCCCGACAACGCCATAGCGCTGCGCTCTTTTGAGGTGAGTCAATGAGCCGTAAAATTGGCCTGATCATCCTGCTGCTCCTTTATGTGGCCCTGGCCAGCGCCTTTAGCCGCAGCATGCCCTTTAACAAAGGCCCGGATGAAGGCATCAACCTGGATTACATCCATTTTATTGCCGCCAGAGGCAGACTGCCCATCACCTATCAAGAGCGCGACGAGGTTGGCCCCAAAGCCAACTGGCCGGCGTTGTACCATCTTGCGGTGGCCGGCCTTAGCCGCCTGGCCAACGTTGATGTGGTGGGGCCGCCGCCCATCAAGATTTTTTGGGACTCTTTTCGCTACCGGGTGATAGATGTTAACGATGAGCATCCCTGGTATCTGCTGTCTGAAGATCAAGCTCCGCCTTACTATGGCCGAATTATGGCGCTGCACCTGGGCCGCTGGCTTTCCATTGGCTTCAGCGCGCTTACCCTGGTGCTGGTTTACCTGATTGCTGTAGAAATCATCCCGCAAGCCGGCTGGCTGGCTGTGGCGGCTGCGGCGTTGCTGGCCTTTATCCCGCAGTTCATCTTTGTCGGCTCCGCCTTAAATGAAGACGCCCTGGTAGCTGCTCTGTCGGCTTTGTACTTTTGGCTGTTGATCCGTCTCATCAAGCAGCCGGAAAAATTATGGCTGTATGGAGCGGCCGGCCTGGTGTTGGGTTTATCCATAACCGCCAAATATACTACGGTGGTGCTGCCGCTGGAAGTGGGCCTGGTTTTGGGCTGGCTGGCATGGCGGCGGCATTATTCCTGGCGCTGGTGGTGGCAGCGCATGGCTTTGGTAGGGCTGGCGGCCGGGCTGGCCTCAAGCTGGTGGTTTGGCTGGAATTTTTGGTTTCTGAATGAAATCAAAACTTTGGGCCTGGCGGCCGGTTTGATGCGCCCCATTTTTACCGGCGGCACCGACGTCACCCTGGCCCGGTTGGGTAATGTTTTGAGCGGCGGCCAGATTGGCCTGACCGGCCTGCCGGAAAACACCTCCATCGGCGCCTTCCCGGAATGGCTGCGGGTCACTTTTCTATCATTTTGGGGCGTTGGGATTGGAGAAACGATCCCGTTTGCGCCCTATGCCTACTGGCTGATCGGCATCCTCAGCGGAGCGGCCCTGCTGGGCTGGCGGCGCTTGCGACAAACCAGAGCGGCCGGCCGCTCGTGGGGGTGGTTGTTGATATTTCATATCGCTCTGTTTATCATTTTACCGCTGGTGCGCTTTGAGCTATCCCGGCGGTTGGGGCAGACTGCCCAGGGCCGGCACATTCTTATCCCGGCGGCGGCGGCGGTCATCTTGTTGGTGTGGGGTCTGGCCGCGCTGCTGCCCCGGCGCTGGCAGGGGATAGTTTTGAGCTTGGTGATCGCTGCTTTTTTAGGCTGGAGCAGCGCCCATCTTTATGCTCTAAACAGCTTTGCCGCCCCATTGCTGCCGTATCGGGCGCTGCCCCAGGCGGCGGAGTGGCTGCCCCGCCCGGTTGGGGCTAAATTTGGCGACTCGCTGGAGCTGGTGAGTTATCAGCTTGACCCCCAGCCGGCCCAGGGCCGGTTAAACCTGGCGCTGGGCTGGCGTTCACTGGTAGAGGTCAAGGAGAATTATTTACTTCATATCACCCTCACAGATCAGGCAGGGCAGGTTGTTTCTCATTGGAGCGGCTACAACGGCCAGGGCCGTCTGCCCACCCTGGCCTGGAACCCCGGCGACTCGGTGTTTGACCGGATTGCGCTGCCGCTGCCCAATCTGCCGGCCGGAGATTACACGGTGCAGGTGCAGTTGGCCGGCAGCGCCGGGCCGCTGCCGGTGGGTAAACAGGGAGATTATTTAAAATTATCGGACGTTTCCCTAAATCAGCCGGCAACTTTAAACTTACCTCAGCACTTAACAGTGAATAACGCTGCCGGTTCAGTCGAGCTAAACTTTACCTTGTGGCGCAGCGATGGGCCGGTAATCTCCAATCTCCAATCCCCACAAAACGCTTCGCAGTCTCCAATCTCTAATTACCAATCCCCAATCCCCACTTACCGCTACCCCGCCACCATCTCCATCATCACCGGCTTGTTGAAACCTGAGGCCGGCAGCCTGCCGGTGCAGTTGGTTGACCCGGCGGGCCAAACCTGGCCGGCCACGCGCCAGGAAGCCGACATCGCCACTTTTGTCATTGGGCCGCGCTGGCCCAGCGGCGATTACCGGCTGCAGGTGGCATGGCCGGGCCAGGGCGCAGTTGCCAGCGAGCCAATCTTAACGGTTGAAAACTGGTGGCCGCGCCGTTTTGACGCGCCGCCGGTGGAGTCGCCGCTGGCGGCCAACTTTGCCAACCAGTTGGCCCTGCTGGGCTATCACCTGCCGCAAAACCGGGTCAAAGCCGGTGAGGCTTTCCCGCTGACCCTCTACTGGCAGGCTTTAGAAAACCGCGCCCCACAGGCCGATTTTATTCAATTTAATCATTTGTTGGATAGCATGGGCACGCTGCGTGGCGGTTATGATCGCCGCCCCCTGGAATATTACAGTACCTTGCTGTGGGCCCCCGGCGAAGTAGTGGTGGATGGTTACACCGTGCCGGTCAACGCCGACGCGCCGTCCGGCCAATATTATTTGAATGTGGGGTATTATCTTACGGTGGGAGAGAGCGCGGTCAATTTACCGCTGGTGATTGATGGGCAAATGAGCAGCATTAGCAGCATTACCATCGGCCCGATTGAGGTTGTTTCACCATAAACCGGTGCAGGTTATTTGTGTCCCGGCAGGGCCACCCGCGTGCCGTCTTCGGCCACTATCAACTGGCCGTGGTAGCGGCCGGCAAAGGCGGCCACAATCTTTTCTGGGGTTTCATCGTACTCCGGGCCAATATGGCTGACGAGAACTCGCGGGGCATGCGCGGCGGCCACAAAATCGGCCACGGTTTCAGGCTGCACATGCGCCATTTCGTGGATGAGCAAATCACACTGGCCGATGCCGACCGCCAATTCTTCTGAGGGGCCTAGATCGCCGCTAAAAACCAAACGCCAGCCCGGCCCCTCAATCACCATGCCGCAGGCCAGGGCCTTGGAGCCAAAATTAGCCTTTAATTTAGACCGTTCCAGGTGCTGCGTTTTAAAGTAAGTTACCTGCAGCAGCCCCTCCTGGTAAATCTCCTCACATTCAATGTTGGTAATGTGGAGAGGAAAGCTCAATTCATCAGACAGGATAAAAGAATCATTAAGCATGCGGCGAATTTTGCCGCGCGTGCCGCGCGGGCCGTATATAGCCAATGGGGTAGTGCGTTTGAGCAGCCGGTTTTGGCTTAAAAAGAGGCCCAGGTTTGCCACATGGTCCATGTGCCAGTGGCTCAGAAAGATGGCCTTGACCTCCAGGGGGTCGAGGTCATAGCGGTAGAGCAAGGTACTGACCGGCGCGCCGCAGTCAACCAGAAAAAGCTTGCCGGCTACGGTCAAGGCATAAGCCGAGGTAAAGCGCCGGCAGGTAGGCAAGCCGGAGGCGGAACCGAGGACGATCAATTCATCAGGCATGGGGGACAAAAGAGGGGAAGGATGAAGGATGATTGGCAAATGGCAAATGGCGAACAGCGAATGATAATTCGTTTATTCGCCCATTCGCAGACTCGCAGACTCGCAGATTCGCAGATTCGCTGGCTTGCCGGCTCGCTCATTCGCTCTTACCCCCCGCCGCAGGCAGCTACGTTTTGTTGGTGAGTCTCATAATCTGTGGCAAAGAGGTGCGCGCCTTCGCCACCGCAGCCCATAAAAAAGAGATAATTAGTTTGCTCCGGCTGCAAGGTGGCGTTGATGGCCGACGCGCCGGGGTTGCAGATAGGGCCGGGCGGTAAACCCGGATTGAGGTAGGTGTTATAGGGTGAGTTAACCTGAGAATATTCTTCTAGCAAGACGGGCGTTTTCCACCACTGGCCGGTGTCGGTTTGGTAGCCCATAGCGTACTGCACGGTGGGGTCGGCTTGCAGGTACATCCCCTGCGCCAGCCGATTCAAATAAACGCTGGCAATGGTGGGACGTTCTGCCGGGATAACGGCCTCGCGTTCCACAATCGAGGCCAGGGTAAGAATCTGGTAAAAACTATAGCCATGTCCAGAAGCTAGCTGAACTGCGTTGGCCGGAATTTTACCGGCCATATTGTCAAGCATGCGTTTGATCAAATCTTCGGGTTTGGCCTTGACCGGCAAACGATAGGTATCGGGAAAGAGGTAGCCTTCATAAGAAGCGCCGGCGGGACGGTCGGCCAAAAGAGGATGCTCTACCCCGGTTCCCTGGCGCACCGCCGCCAAAAAGGCGGTTCCATCCATGATATTGTTTTTGGTCAGCATTTCGGCAATTTGCTCGGCCCGCCAGCCTTCGGGGATAGTGATGGTCACTTCTTCAAAATTGGCCTTTTGCAGCGCCTCGGCAATTTCACGCATGGTCATATTGCGCCGCAGTTCGTAGTCGCCCGCTTCCAGCGAGGCATCCAGGCCGTTGTAGCGCAGGAACAGCCGGAAGATATCGGCGTCGGTGATTAAGCCCTGTTCCAGCAGACGATTGGCAATGCTGATGGCGCTTTCGCCGATGGCTATGGTAAAGGGCACGGGTGAGGGGTCGGTGGAGGCCGGGGTATTGATGGTTTGGGCCTGGCTTTGCAGATATAGGCCGACAAAGAAATCCTCAATATTTTGGGGGGAACGCAGCCCCGAAGCCTGGCCTACCGAGATGGCGGCCAGGGTTTCGTTGCTCTGGCTGGCAAAGGCCCAATAACCCGCGCCTAAAATAACTACAATCGCCCCAATGGCGATGATAAAAACAAACAGGCGAGCAATTGCTCTGACAACAACCATATCACCTCAGTTGCGGAACTACCTTCCTGGAAGCTCCAGAGCTTTCGGTTCTCGGTGCGAAACTCAGTTTCGCACCGCAACACCTGCACTTGCAGACGCAAGTGTTGGGTGTCCAAACTCAGTTTGGACACCAGCTAAAGCTCGATAGCTTTTGGGAAGTAAACATTATCGGGATTAAGGTGACAGGCACTTATCTAGCTTAAATCAGACCGTTTTGAGCCAAATATGCCTATTTTTAGCGTTCAGAAGTGCCTGTCACCTGGCTTTCGTCTTATTCCCGATAGAGTCTAGTTTAACTAATCATTTGCGGTATTAACAATCAGGTTTTTTCCGGCTTCCCAACACTCGCACGCTTCTCGCGTTTCATCGCCTTTTTTTAATTTGCCATCGTAGGGCGCCAGGGTAGGTTGAGTTATCCAGCCGGATAGATTCATGGGAACCGGGCCGCCGGCCTCTATCCACTCACCGTTGTAACGGCGTGAGAAGTGCAGGTGGCTCGAGTCGGCCAGCCCTCCTTCGCACGAGGCGTAGCCAATCACATCACCGGCGGCCACATGCTGACCCACCTGCACCGGTTTTTCGCTGTCAAGCACCACGTGCAGGTATTGGAGCACCCAGCCGGTTTCGATGTTGCCGTCGCCATCCAGGTCTAACTCTACGGCGCCATTGCGGGCCGCCACAATCACCCCGGCGGCGGCGGCGGTATTGGGCGCGTTGGAATAAAAACAATTGCCCAAGACATCCGGTGGGCCAAAATCTAGCGCAGCCCAGGCGCTGCCGTCGGCGTAAGCCGGATGAGGGCCGCTGGTCAGATAGAATCCCTGTCCCCTGGCCCAGGGCAGATTGAGGGGCGGCTGCACCAGCGATTTAGGCACCAGCGGCTCAACCGCATGCGCCTGCGGGTCGCCAAAAAGGGCGCGATAATCGGCCAGCAAGCCTTCCGGCCCCAAAGCTTTGGCCCAGGCGTCGGCGTCGGAGTGGAGCGCCAGGAGATTTTGCACGCCCACCGTCCCGGCATTTAGCCCCGGCTGCGTTACGGCCTGGATGCGGTCGGCCAGGGTAAACACCCAAAAGCCGTCGCGTTTATAGCCATAATAACCGGCATTGATGCGGTTAGCGGTCCAACTCAAGGCCAGATATAAGCTCTGCCCACGGGGATTGCGCGGTCCCACCATCTGATTGATTTCGGCGGGGGTGGGATTGGTAACCCAGCCGCTGTAATGTTCTAGCAAAGCCAGCAGCAAACGCGGCCCTACACTAAACTGTTCGGCTACCAGTTCCACAATTTCCGGGCCGGTTAGCTGCTTGCCATCCACGTACTCGGTGTAGCCGGCCAGGTAGCCCCCTTTCTGCTCGATGAAATCCTTAACATTAAAGCCGACATAACTGGGGCCGTAAACTACCTCGCTGTCGGGCAATAGGGTTTGGGTGGGCGCCAGCTTTTCCACATGCAGCGGGATCCGCAGCGATTGGCCAATTTGGATAATGGCGTCAGGCCCGGCCAGCTTGTTGAGCGCCACCAATTCCTCAATGCTGGTATTGTAGAGCGAGGCGATATAGCTAAGGGATTCCCCTGCTTCAACGGTGTGATAGGTAAACAGCGGGGTAACAGGGGTGGGGATAGGCAGCGCCTCTAACAAAAGAGACGGTGAGGGCTGCGGCATGGCCGCCGGTTCACTCTCAACCTGGGTGGATGAAATCAAGGCGTCCTGTTTATGGTTTGTGGTAGGGGTGGGTTGGGTTTTGGCAGAAGGTTGAACAGGCGGCGCGCTTGGTGAGATGGTGGCTGAACCACAGCCGGTTGTGACAATAATCAAACTGGCCACGGTACAGACGACCACTTTCAGTGACACAGATAACCTCTAATTGGGCAAGTTATTTGGACTGACCGGGTAT
>CAZDMM010000011.1:0-25844 GCA_964505845.1 uncultured Caldilineaceae bacterium | reverse complement strand
CCCGGCGTCAGAAAGAGGAGCGTATGAGCGCATAAATTAGGAATAAGCTCTGAGGCAAACCTATGCCATGACATGCCCCCATTCGGGGGGTGAAGAGTTCCGACAGCCTCATGTTTTTAGCCAAGAATCAGGGGATTCTTGGGCCTTATAATGATATGCAACTTTAGGGGGATTATGATGACAAAATCAGTCCAGCCGGAAAACTCACCGCAGGCAGCGGCGCCAGGCCAACTGCTGCAGATGATCTTTGGCAGCATTGTCACCCAAATGATTGCGGTGGCGGCCAAGCTCAACCTGGCAGATTTACTGAGCGACGGGGCCAGGCCCGTGGATGAACTGGCCGCGGCCACCCATACCCACCCGCCAAGCCTGTACCGCCTGCTGCGCGCCCTGGCCAGTGTGGGGATTTTTGCCGAAACCGAGCCGCGCCACTTTACCCTCACCCCTCTGGCCGGCCTGCTGCAAAGCAATGCGCCCAACTCTTTACGCGGTTTTGCCCTGCTTTTGGGCAGCGAATTTTATTACCGCTCTTTTACCAATCTCCTGCACAGCGTTCAAAGCGGCGAGTCGGCCCTGCAAACAACCTTTGGCATCGGTCTGTTTGAATATCTGCACCAACACCCCGGCGACGCCGCCATATTCAACGAGGCCATGACTTCCGTTTCCGGGCGAGAAGCCGGAGCGGTGCGAGACGCCTATGATTTTACCGGGATTCAAACCCTGGTAGATGTTGGCGGCGGGCACGGGGTTCTGCTGGCGACGATTCTCAAAGCTAATCCCGCGCTGCAGGGTATTCTGTTTGATCGGCCTCCGGTGGTGGCCGGGGCCGGGCCTCTGCTGCAGCAAGAAGGCGTTGCGGACCGCTGCCAGGTAGTGGGAGGCGATTTCTTTGCCTCTATCCCGGCCGGGGCAGACGCCTATATCCTCAAGTACATCATCCACGACTGGGACGATGAGCGGGCCGAAAAAATCCTGAAAAACTGCCGGCAAGCAATGGCCCCCGGCGGCCGCGTGCTGATTGTAGATGCGGTGATTCCGGCCGGCAACGCGCCTTTCATCGGCAAGCTGCGGGATATGGTCATGTTGGCCGTTACCTCCGGCGGGGTGGAGCGCACCGCAGCCGAGTTTCAAACGCTGTTGGCCGGGGCCGGGTTCAGGCTTAACCGCATCGTGCCGACCAATTCTGTGGTGAGTGTGGTTGAGGGCGTGCCGGCATAAACCCTTAAATATTTTGCCCTCCACTTTGCTGGATGAGCTTGGCCACCAGGGCCGTCCAGCCGGTTTGGTGGCTGGCCCCGATGCCCGCGCCGTTATCGCCGTGAAAATATTCGTGGAAGAGAATATAGTCGCGCCAGTGCGGATCGTTTTGGAAAAGCTCTTGCCAGCCGTACACCGGGCGACGCCCGCCGTTGGCCTCGTCGCGCAAAAAGATGCTCATCAGCCGGCGGGAGAGGTCGGCGGCGACTCCATCCAGGTTAGCCCACTGGCCCGAATAGCGGGGCAGTTCCACCTGGAAGGAGTCGCCATAGTAGTGATGGTACTTTTGGAGCGATTCAACCATCAGGTAGTTGACCGGGAACCAGATAGGGCCGCGCCAGTTGGAGTTGCCGCCAAAGAGGCCGGTGCTGGACTCGGCCGGTTCGTATTTAACGGTCAGGGTTTGGCCGTTGATATAGAAGGTGTAGGGTTCGGCCTCATGCCGCTTGGAGAGCGCCCGCAGGCCATAATCGGATAAAAACTGTTCCCGGTCGAGCATGCGGGGCAAGATGCGGGCCAGTTTATCCCGGTCTACCAGCGACAGCAGGCGGCGGCCGCCCTCGCCGGGGTGGGTGAGTGAGGCGATATTTTCTACCAGCTTGGGCCGGTACTCCAAAAACCATTCCATGCGCTGCCGAAAGCGGGGCAGCTTGGTCAGCAAATCAGGCTCCAGCGTTTCAACTGCAAAGAGCGGGATCAGGCCCACCAGCGAGCGGATCTTGAGCGGGATGTGGTTGCCATTAGGCAGGTGGAGCGTGTCGTAGAAAAAGCCGTCGGCTTCATCCCACAGGCTCACGTCGCCCTCGCCCCCCATATTGCTGATGGCGTCCGCGATGTAGATGAAGTGCTCAAAAAATTTGGTAGCCACATCCTCGTAAGCATGGTCATGCCGGGCCAATTCCAGGGCAATGGCCAGCATGTTGAGACAATACATGCCCATCCAGGCCGTGCCGTCGGCCTGCTCGATGAAGCCGCCGGTGGGCAGCGGCGCGCTGCGGTCAAACACCCCAATGTTGTCCAGCCCCAAAAAGCCGCCCTCAAAGATGTTGTTGCCTTCGGCGTCTTTGCGGTTAACCCACCAGGTAAAGTTGAGCAGCAGCTTGTGGAAAACTCGCTCCAAAAAGGCGGTATCGGCTGCGCCGGTAACGTTGCGGGCAATTTTGTAGACTCGCCAGGCGGCCCAGGCATGCACCGGCGGGTTAACGTCGCCAAAGGCCCACTCGTAGGCCGGAATCTGGCCGTTGGGGTGCATGTACCACTCCCGCAGCATCAGGATGAGCTGGCGCTTGGCCCATTCCGGGTCAACCATTGCCAGCGGGATGCAGTGAAAAGCCAGGTCCCAGGCGGCGTACCAGGGATACTCCCACTTGTCCGGCATCGAAATTACATCCAAAGTGTACAGGTGTTTCCACTCCTTGTGACGCCCATCTGTGCGCGAAGCCGGCGGCGGCGGGCCGGCCGGGTCGCCGGTGAGCCACAAATCTACCCCATAATGGTAAAACTGCTTGCTCCACAGCAGGCCGGCCCAGGCCTGGCGCTGCACCCGCCGCTCATCTTCGCTCAAGGTGGGGGCCTGCACCGCCTGGTAAAAATCATCGGCCTCGGCGATGCGCTGCTTGAACACTGCCTCAAAATCACCAAAGGGGTCGTCCAGCGGTTGGTTGGTAAAGCGCACATAGACGGTGTGGGTTTCACCCGGCCCGATCAAGGCCCGTACCTGGGCCGCCGCTTTAGTGCCAAGCTGGGCTGGATTCACTTTATCCATGCCCCCATGCACCACCGCTTCATTGATGCCATCCTTCACGTAAGGAGTAGCGTTAGGCACGCCGAACAGGCGCTCCATGTTGGTGTCGTTTTCGGTGAAGAGCAGTGGAATTTCTGCCATGCTGCCCGGCGTGCTGATATACCACCAGCGGTCGCCCAGGTGCCGGTGCTCGGCGTGAACCGTACCCATGCCAATAGCTTGTAAGGAGGGCCGAGCCGGATTGTGGCCCCATGACCAGGTGTTGCGGAACCACAGAAGGGGCAAAATGTGGAGCGGGGCAGCCTCTGGGCCGCGATTAACTGCTGAGATGCGGCACAAAATATCTTCCTGGTCAGCCTTGGCGTATTCGATGAACACGTCAAAGTAGCGGTTTTCCTTAAAAGCCGGGTAGAGGGCATCCATCAGTTCAAACTCCGGCGCGCCCCGGCCACGCCGCCGGTTTTCGTTTACCAGCCAGCCGTAGGGGTACTCCACCTGAGGGTATTTGTAAAGCATCTTCATGTAGGAATGGGTGGGGGTGCTGTCGAGGTAAAAGTAATACTCCTTGACATCCTCCCCATGGTTGCCCTCGCTGCCGGTGAGGCCAAAAAAGCGCTCCTTGAGGATGGGGTCGCGCTCATTCCACAGGGCTACGGCCAGGCAAATATTCTGGAAGCGATTGCAGACGCCGGCCAGGCCGTCTTCATTCCAACGGTAGGCCCGGCTGCGGGCATGGTCATGCGGAAAATAGTCCCAGGCTTCGCCGGTGGCGCTGTAATCCTCGCGCACCGTGCCCCAGGCCCGGTCGCTCACATAAGGCCCCCAATTTTTCCAATCAGCCTGGCGCCTTTGAGAGTCGGCCAGGCGTTTGTGTTCGGCTGTTTGACGTTGTGCCATGTGGATATCCTCCTTCGTAAATAGCCCTCACCCTAACCCTCTCCCGGCGGGAGAAGGGAGGCGCGCCAGCGACCGGGTGAGAGTTTTTCATCGCTGGCGGTGTGTCACAGGTTTGTGCATACTCCTAAAAAATATGGGGTTGTTTACTCATAACTTTTGGGTGAGAGCTTAGAAATTGTTTAATCTCCAAGCTCTAAGCTCCCTCTTTCTTGACTGTGTGGCCGCCGAACTGCCGGCGCATAGCGGCCAAAAGCTTATCGGAGAAGGGAGACTCGCTGCGGGAGCGGAAGCGGTTTTGCAGAGCCATCGTAATCACCGGGATGGAGCAGCCCAGGTCAATCGCTTCCATCACCGTCCAGCGGCCTTCGCCGGAGTCTGGCACATAGGCGGCAATCCCTTCCAGCGAGGGGTTCTCGGCCAGGGCCAGGGCGGTCAGGTCGAGCAGCCAGGAGCGGACAACGCTGCCGTGACGCCAAATCTCGGTAATTTGGGCCAGGTCCAATCCAAACTCGGTTTTGTGCTGCATGAGTTCCAACCCCTCGGCATAAGCTTGCATCAAGCCGTACTCGATGCCGTTGTGGATCATTTTGACAAAGTGACCGGAACCATTGGGGCCGACCCGCCCCCAGCCCTTATCGGCGGCCGGCGCCAACGTCTCAAAGATAGGGCGCAGCCGCTCCACCACTGCTTCCTCCCCGCCGACCATCATGCTGTAGCCCTCGGTCAGCCCCCAAACGCCGCCGCTGGTGCCGACATCCACAAAGTGGAAACCCTGCTCTTGGAGCATAGCCGCCCGGCGCAGCGAGTCTTTATAGTTGCTGTTGCCACCGTCAATGATGACATCGCCGGGCGAGAGGACTTCACTCAACTTGAGGAGAGTCTGCTCGGTGGGGTGGCCGGAAGGAACCATAACCCACACGGCCCGAGGCGCGCTCAAGAGGGCGGCCACATCAGGCAGCGTCCGTGCGCCGGCGGCGCCTTTGGCCTCCATCGTCTCAACTGCGCCTTCATTCAAATCAAAGGCCACCACCCGATGGCCGCCACCCAGCAGTCGAGCGGCCATGTTAGCGCCCATTTTGCCTAAACCAACCATTGCCAGTTCCATCAGTTGCTCCTTATCGCATTAATGTTGGGGGTAAATAGTACCGCAAATGGGCATCGTTTGCCATTTTAGGGGTCATAATATTTATTTCAAATTCAAAACTCGTGTAACCTCAAAATGTGTAGCCCGGTTTGAAGCCCAAGCTTCCCTAACCATCAACAGAATACTCCAGAGCAGCGCCGCCGTACCAATCAGGAACCCTAACAGGCTGGCAAACCCAATCCACTCCAACCGGGTCAAAACGGCTAAAGCGATGATCAACATATCGGCCAGAAACATGGCGATGGCCAGGTAAATCATCAGGATGACATTCCGCACCTGACAATACAGGTTGACCAAATCCGGTATTTGCAAGTCAATCTCGTGCAGCCGCTCGGTGGTTAAGGGATCAGCGCCGGCCGAAGGGCCGCGCTCCCGCAAAATTTGCAGCCGCTCCTGGGCCATGGCCCGTAAGCGCTGGTTGATGCCGGTGTAATGGCCCAAAATGCCCCCCAGCAAAATGGCGCAGCTTGTTACCATCACCGCCGGGGCTATGATAAGCTGGATGAGGCCGGCAATCATTTCAGGGTGCATGGCCGGTTACTTTAACCGCTCTAACAGGTGGTCGCCCACGCGCAGGGCATTGGCCATAATGGTCAGGGCCGGGTTGACCGCCGTGCTGGAAACAAAGAAGCTGCTATCCACCACGTACAGGTTATCCAGATCATGGGCTTTGCAGTTAACATCCAGGGCCGAGCTTTTGGGGTCGGTTCCAAAGCGGACGGTGCCGCACTGGTGAGCCACTCCGGCCAGCGGGATCATCTGGTTCAAAAAGATCGAGCGCGGGAACAGGTGCTTGTCGCAGTAGCAGGTCTTGGAATTGCAGTGGATGCCGTGCAGCAGTTGCTTGAGCTTGTTGACCAGGCGTTTATGCGCTTCGGCGTTGGTATTGTGGTATTCCAGGGTGATTTTGCCCTCACGGTCAACGGTAACGCGGTTTTCCGGGTGAGGCAGGTCTTCGGTGGTCAGCCAAAAGTCCAGGGCATGTTTGGCCATAAAATCCAGGGTAATGCCGGGCGCAAAGGCCGGCGCTTCGGCCTTGAGCAGTTCGGCATTGGATTTACCTAGCATCTGGATGTGGCCCAGCGGATAATCCCAATCGTCGCTGCCAAAGTAAAAGTCATTGATACCCAGGGTTTTTTGGAAGACGGTGTCATTGGGCACGGCCGAAAGGGCCAGAAAGGCCGTGTTGAGGTGAGCCATGTAGTGGCGGCCCACCACGCCGGAGCTGTTAGCCAGGCCATGTGGATGCTTGTCGTTGGCCGATTGCAGCAGCAGCGCCGCCGAATTGACCGCCCCGCACGAAACCACCACGACCTCGGCCGAATAGGTTTCCCGGCTGCCGTCTCGTTCCACCACCACCCGGCTAACCTGCCGGCCGGCGGCATCTGTTTCCAGCTTCATCACGCGGGCATGGGTAAGCAGCGTCACATTGGGGTGCTGCATGGCCGGTCGCACCGCCACCACTTCGGCGTCGGCTTTGGCCTGCACCAAACAAGGGAAGCCGTCGCAGGTGTCGCAGCGAATGCAGGGGCTGTGGTGCCGCGCCGCCTCGTTGAGCATGACGCCGACCGGCAGCGGGAAGGGGTTGACCCCGATATGGCGCAAATCATCATTTAATTTTTGGATGCGCGGCTCGTGGCTCACCGCCGGGTACGGAAACGGCCCGCCGGCTTCCGGCTCGGTGGGGTCAATCCCCCGCTCGCCGTGGACATGGTACAGCCGCTCGGCCTGGGTGTAGTAAGGCTCCAGGTCATTGTAGCCGATGGGCCAGGCGGGTGAGAGGCCGCCATAATGCCGGATCTCGCCAAAATCCTCGCGGCGAAAGCGGAACAAAACCGCTCCGTACATCTTGGTATTCCCGCCTACAAAGTAATGCTGGCCGGGATGGAATTCCTTGCCCTCGCGGTCGTACCAGGTTTCCTTTTTATATTTGCCGTCAATAAAAACCGCCCGGGTGCTCCAGTTGTCCTTCTCCCGGGGCAAAAAGCCGCCCCGTTCCAGCAGCAGGATGCGCTTGCCTGAGGGAGCCAGCTTGTAAGCCAGGGTTCCCCCGCCAGCCCCACTGCCGATAATGATGACATCATAATGATTGTTTGCAGACATTTTTTTCTCCCCTGCGTCAACATCCTTTGAAATTCAAACCTCTGCGGAATAGTCCTCACTGTGCTTGATTCGTTACAGCCAACCCCCGGCTGCCTCACCCCTAAAATAACAAGGACTGACCCGGTATGGCTTAATGGCTCATGTACAGCACAAGTGCAAAGTGACCGGCGCTTCCTCATTCTTCGAGGAGTAGCCAATCAATCCTGAAGCGCCGGTCACTTGTTCTTAACATGAGCCGGCTTAATTACCTTCCCGGAAGCCAGTTTTAAACCGTAAAACGTCTCATGATTCGGGTAAATTGTGTCAGAATTAGCTTCCGGGAAGATGATTAACATTCATAATAATTTTGTAATTTTTTCAGTCTATGCTGGGGTATGGCGCGTGTTTGGCAACAAATTTAGCAACGCCTTTACCCGGAGCCACCTTCACTTTGGGTTTGCCTGGGCCGCCTTCAGGCCGGATAGCCAAGTTTAGGGAATTTATTAAAAAATCAAGGAGAAACCGATGCAAAACAACATAATCACCCAAACTCCCACCTATCTGGCAAGGTTGGAGCTGATTGTCGCCGAGATTATCGAGCCGGCGGCGGTCGAGGTTGACCAAAACGGCCTCTTTCCCGCCGCCGCCATGAAGGCCCTGGCCGAGGCCGGCCTGCTGGGTTTGATTAGCGCCCAAGAAGTGGGGGGGCTGGGCCAGGGCCACCGGGCGGCGGTGCAGGTAATGGAGCGAGTCTCCCAGGCGTGCGCCTCCACCTCGATGGTGTTGTGCATGCATTATGCCGCCGCCGCCGTGATTGAGGCCCATGGCCCGCGCGCGGTGCGAGAGGCCATCGCCGCCGGCAAGCATACCAGCTCCCTGGCCTTTTCTGAGAGCGGCTCGCGCAGCCACTTTTGGGCCCCGGTCAGCACCGCTACCGAAGTAACCGGCAACGGTCACGTCCGGCTGGATGCCCACAAAAGCTGGGTCACCTCTGCCGGGCAGGTGGATAGTTACGTTTGGTCCAGCCGCCCTGTGGCCGCCGCAGGGGCCAGCACCATCTGGCTGGTGCCCAGTCAAGCCGCCGGGCTGCGGGTGACGGCTCCGTTCAACGGCCTGGGGCTGCGCGGCAATTACTCCAGCCCGGTGGTGGCCGAAGGGACGCCGGTGGAAAAAACGGCCATGCTTGGCCCGGATGGCGGCGGTTTTGATATTATGATCAACATCGTGCTGCCCTATTTTCAACTGATGAGCGCCGGCTGCTGCCTGGGGCTGATGGAAGCCGCCACCCGCAAGGCCGCCGAGCATGTCAAAAAGACCCGGTTTGACTATGCCGGCCAATCTCTGGCCGACCTGCCCACCGTCCGGGCTTACCTGGCCCGCATGCGCCTCAAAACAGACATGGTGCGGGGCCTGCTGCTCGACACGCTGGAGGCCCTGGAAAACGGGCGGGCGGACGCCATGCTGCGTATCCTCGAAGTAAAAGCCGCCGCCAGCGATACCGCCAGCGAAGTGACCGACCTGGCGATGCGGGTGTGCGGGGGCGCGGCCTTTCGCAAAGAGGTGGGAGTAGAGCGCCACTTCCGCGATGCCCGCGCCGCCACCATCATGGCCCCCACCACCGATGTGCTGTTTGATTTCATCGGCAAAGCCATGTGTGATATACCCTTGTTTGGGTGAGCATAAACGATTTGCTTATTATTTTGGGATAGGCTATATTGCAGACCCTCACCTTCTTACTTCCTCTTTCAGCCAAAAATTCTGCCGCTATTTCATCCAGGTACTGCTGTCTGCCGAGTCAACTAAAGGAGCGTGCTGCGTGTCTGAAATGATTCCTTTGATGACATCATCCCCTGCTGGCAGCTTACGGCGTCCTCTGCCGGAGCAGATTTTTTTGCCCGAGGCTTATCGCCTGCCTCCTGAGGCCGGCAAAGGCCCGCTCTCACCCATCAACCCCCAGGTCGTCTTCATTGAAGTCACCAACCGCTGCAATTTGCTGTGCCAAACCTGTCCCCGCACTTATTTTGAGCGCGAACCCCTCAAAAGCCTGACCTACCAGGAGTTTGTCCAGATTGCCGAGCAGTTCCCGGACATGCGCCGGGCCTCGCTGCACGGCATCGGCGAACCGCTGCTCAACAAAGAGCTGCCCCAGATTATCAAATATTTGAAGAGCCGCCAGGTAGAGGTCATCATCAACTCTAACGGTACGCTGCTCACCCCCAAATGGCAGCAAGACCTGGTGGAAAGCGGCCTGGATCAGTATCGCTGCTCCATTGATGGGGCTGAGGCCCAAACCTACGCTCGGATTCGCGGGGCCAATTTGTTGCCCAAATTAATGGAGGGGCTGGCCGGCCTGGTTAAAACCAAAGCTCGACTCCGGGCCCAAACGCCTCGGATTTCGATTTGGTGTGTTGGAACTAAAGAAAATCTGGCCGAGCTGCCAGATTTGGTACGCCTGGCGGCCCGGCTGGGCGTGCCGGAACTTTACCTGCAACGGCTGGTCTATTTTGCGCAGGAGCCGGAAGCCCAATATGGCATGGCCCAGGAGAATCGGGCTGTTTTTGGGCCAGACCACGCTTACCAGGAAGAAATTATCGCCCGGTGTGAGGCCCTCAGCGTCGAGTTGGGGGTTGACTTCCGCGCTTCCGGGGCGCGCGACCCGCGCAGCAGCTTTGCCGCCGCCCGCCTCGCCGACGATCACCCCTGGCAAGAGTGCATGCGCCCCTGGACTACCGCTTATGTTACCGCTAACGGCAACTGTTTGCCCTGCTGCATCTCGCCCTTTGCCACCAACAACTATCACAGTCTCATTTTGGGCAATTTGTTTGAGCGCCCCTTTGCCGAAATCTGGCGCGACCACCTGTACCGGCAGTTTCGGAGCCGGCTGATGAGTCCCCAGCCGCATCAAGCCTGCGCCAGTTGCGGCGTCTATTGGAGTTTGTAAGCGCTAAACGTTCAACCTGACACCAGACACTTTAAAAGGAGTCCCTGTGGGCCAACAAGTCAACGCACTGATTGAAAAACTGCAAGCCTCGCTGGCCGAGACGCTGGAGGTGTTGTCTCACCTGAGCGAGGCCGAACTGGATGATCCTTCCGAGCACCCCTGCGCTATGGGCGGCGTCATCCGGGATTTGCTCACCCATAACATTGACCACGAGCGCATGCATGTCGGCCAGATTTTTAGCGCCCGCTACAGCCTGCGCCACATGCAAAAAAGTGAGGCCGACCGCCTGATGGCCGAAACGCTGCGCGCTCGCACCGAATTGATTGCCGCCCTCATCGGCCTGCCCGACAGCGCCCTCGACGCCCGCACCCTGGATGACCAGTGGAGCATCCGCGAGATGATTGAGCACACCATTTACTGGGAAAGGCACTCCATTGACGATTTGGCCCGGCAAAAGCTGGCTCAACGCCTGCCCGCCGCCCGGCCCCACATCGCTTTTGAGGTAACAGATCCCATTTATGGCAAGTTATAGTGATTCCGGTAATTGGTAAATGGTAATGGGTAATTACCCATCTCCAATTACTAATTACCCCTTCCAAGAGGTGTATATGATCCTCGAAAAATTAGCTGAACCTCAACCCGCCTCCGCCCCACCCGCTTTTTTGTGGAAGCTGTGGCTCTACACCAATTACGACTGCAACCTGCGCTGTACCTACTGCGTGGCTAAATCCAGCCCCAACGCCCCCCGACGCGCCCTGGGCTTGGCTAACGTGCAGCGTCTGGTGGACGAGGCGGTAGCGTTGGGCTTTGGCGAAATCTTCTTCACCGGCGGCGAGCCGTTCATCCTCAATGATATTTACGACATGCTGGCCTACGCCTCGGATCGAGTCAAAACCACCGTACTGACCAATGCCATGATTCTGCGAGGAGCGCGCCTGGACAGGCTGGCCGCTATCGCCAACGATAACCTGATCGTCCAGGTCAGTTTGGATGGGGGCCGGCCCGAACATCACGACGCTTATCGCGGCAAAGGCTCCTGGGTAAAAACGGTGGAAGGCATCACCTTGCTGCAAGAGCGCGGCTTTCGGGTGCGCCTGAGCACCACCGAAACCCCGGTCAACTCCGCCCACCTGGAGCAAATCTGCCATTTTCATCGGGCCGAGTTGGGCATCCCCGATGAGGATCACTTCATCCGGCCTCTGGCTAAACGCGGCTACTCCAGAGAAGGGCTGGAACTGAGCATGGCTAACCTCATCCCCGAAGTTACGGCCAATGTGGACGGCGTCTTCTGGCATCCGCTCTCTACCGATGGCGATATGCTGGTCAGCCGCAAACTGTTCCCCCTGGCCGACTCCGTCGCCCGGATTCAGGCGCAGCTTGAGGTGATGGCCCAGGGCGGCGCGCCGCTTATGACCTTCACCTGAGGGTGAGATAAATTGCTTCCGGGTGAAGCGAAGAGACGTAGTGCGTGGTGCGTAAGAATTTTTTCACGCACCACGCACTACGAATCATCATTATTTATGGGTAGTAGTATACTCACTTTCAAGGAGAGTTTTCCATGCAAGCCTTTGTTTTTATTGAAGCCGAACCAGGCCGGGTGCAAGAACTGGTCAAAGAGTTGGCCGGGATGGAGCTGGCCGCTTCGGTCATCAAGCAGGTTTACGCCATAACCGGCCGCTATGACCTCATCGCCCTCATCGAAAGCCCCGACCTGACCTCTCTGGGCGACTGAGTCGCCAACGGCATAGGCAACGCCGTGGGCGTTCGCCGCACCGAAACCAGCCTGATTGTGTGGACTGAGGCCGGCTAAAATGCCGCACCGATGATCATGCACAACCGCTGGCTCTTTGTTTGGCTGTTTGGCTGGCTGAGTCTCTCATCAGCTTGCACCGCCGTGGGGGCGACGCCCGTTCCGCTGGCCCAAAATCCGGGCGCCACTCCGACGAGCCAACCAAGCGCCCGGCCTAACCTTAATTTTGACGCCGAAACCCAGGCCCTCATAGAGGCAGCCCGGCGGGTCGTTTTTGTGATCCCCTTTTCTCATTGGGACACCGACTGGCACCAAGACTACGAAGCTTACGCCAAACGCGCCGACCAAAACATCCTCAAGGCCATCCAACTGGCCCAAAAATACCCGCGCTTCCGCTATACGCTGGAGCAAACCCTGTTCGTTCAGCACTTTTGGGATACCTACCCCCAGTACCGCACCGATTTGAAACGCCTGGTGCAGCAGCGACAGCTTACCTTTGCCTGGGGCGGCCTCACCCAGCCGGAAACCAGCCTGGTCGCCCCGGCCACGCAGCTTCACAACTTGCAGCGGGGCCGGGATTGGATTGCCGATACCTTTGGCCCGGAAGCCCTCCCCCGCACCGCCTGGCAGTCCGACGCTTTTGGCAACTCGGCGGCCTTTCCCCTGTTCTTGAAGCAGGTGGGCCTGCCGTACCTTTACATCGGGCGCTGGCAGGGCCGCTGCGACCCGGACTACGATGAGTGCGAGCCGCTGCCCTATGCCTTTTACTGGCGCAGCCCGGTTGCGCCGGAAGACGCCCGTGTGCTGGCGGCCTACCTGTCGTACCCCACCGGCTGGGCTGCCATCCGCCGCCCCGCCCAGCCAGACACGCACCTGGCCGCCCTCCGCAAAGTGATTGAAGCGCAGTTCCGGCGCGCCGAGTCGCGCTACCTTATTTTGCCGCTCGGCTTTGACTTTTTAGACCCCATGCCCAACCTGCCCGACCTGGTGGAGCGTTGGAATCAGGCCGACCGGGAGACGGTGCTGGTGATGGCCGACGCCGATACCGCCTTTGATTACCTCTCTACCCAGGAACTGCCGGAGGTTACCACCGATTTCAACCCCGTCTGGCAGGCTTATTACGCCTCACGCCCCCAGGCCAAAATTGCCGACAAAGAAAGCGAATATTACCTCACCGCCGCCGATAAATTTGGCCTGCTGCTCAACGTGCAGCCCACCGCCTGGCAAACCGCCACCCTCAACGCTCACTACGATAACATCGGCGCGGTCAGCTTCGACTCGGTCTGGGAGAAAACCCAACGTCCCCGCTTTGAGCAAACCGTAGCCGCCGCGGCCCAGGAGTTGGCCGATATTTTAACCCACCTTGCCGCCGGGGTAGAAGCGCCGCTGCTCGTCTTCAACCCCACCTCCTGGCCTCGCTCCGAAGTGATTGAGTTGCAGGGCGACCTGCCCGACCTAGGTTTGCTGCCCGCCCCGGTGCAGCCGCTTGGCCCGGAGACCGTCGCCATTCGCCTTGAGAATATCCCGCCGGTAGGCTTTGCCGCCCCGGCCGCCAGACCGGTCACGCTCAAAAACCCAGCCGCTGTGAGGCAAACCCAGGGGCAAATCACCCTGAGCAACGGCCTGGTCAGCGTTACGCTTGACGCGGCGCATGGCGGCGCGTTGGCCGGTCTGGCCGTGCTTAACTCGGGCCGGCCGGTTGAACTGCTGGCCGGCTGGGGCGACGATATCACCTACTTTAGCGACACTGGCGACATCTACGGGGCGCGCTTTGGCCCGGTCAAAGCGCGTGAAAGCGAACTCCCTGCCCGGCTCACCCTGCTGGCCCCAGGGCCGCTGCTGGCGCGGGCGCAGGCGGTTTTTACCGTCGGCGGCGGCCAACCCGTCACCAAAACCGTCACCCTGCGGGCCGGCAGCCCCGTGGTTGAGGTGACGCTCGACATCGCCGCTCTGCCCCAAACGACGGTGCTGGTGCAAACACCCACCGTGCTTACCGCCGCCACCCGCATCGATGACCTGGGCCTGGCCGCCTTTGCCCACGCCGTAGATACCCGGCCCGTTGCCCCCGGCGACATCACCTACCGCCGCGACATCTTTTATCCTATCATCTATTGGAGCGATGTTTCCCGGCCCGACGGCTCGCTGGGCCTATCCCTCCTGACGCACGGCCTGCAAGGCATGGCCGGCGCCGGCCAGCTCGCCTTGATGCTGGTGCGCTCGGTCAGCGGCGATGAAGAAGGCGTGACCGATTTGGAGTACCACACCCTGCGCTACGCCTACCTGCCTCACCTCGGCTCCGCCGCTCAGGCTCAACCCTGGCTGGCCGCCTACGCCTTCAACCAACCCTTGATTCCGGTCTGGCGCTCCGGCTTTGAAGATAAGCTAACTGTCCAATTACCATTTACCAATCACCTTCCTTCTCCTCGCCTCCCTGCCTCCCCGCCCCCTCGCTTCCCGACCCCCTTCAGCCTCATCTCCGCCCAGAGCGGCCTCATCGCCGATATGTACCGCCGGGCTGGACAGGTGCAAGCCCTGGTGATAGACTACGACCCAAGCACCCCGGCTGCGCTCCACACCGGCCAGCAGCAGATGAATTTGCAAGGAAACTGGCTACAAGTCGTGCCGGTTGAGTTGGCCAATTAAAAGTCATCTGCAGGACTATCCTTTTGTAGACTTGACTCTCCTGAGAAAAGGTTAGGCTCATGATGGATTTCAAGGAGCTAATTTGCTGTCGCCAGTAGCCTGATGCTTCAGCATCAGGCTGAGAGGGCAAAGGACGCTGGTGCGAAGCCCCCCTTGCGGGAAGCCGCCCTAAAAAAGCCAGTTTTAGCCCGATTGGGCTTCGCTCTTTGAGCACGACGGCGCTTGTCCTGAGCGAAGTCGAAGGATCAGCCTCGTGCTTCTGACAATAGCTCCTTGAAACATAGATTGAGCGTTTTTCTTTGCGTCTTGGCGACTCTACGCCTGTGCGTTGAATCATATTTAACCGGAGGCAGCTTGTCTGAACCAGGAGGTATCAATGAACGCAGAAAAGGCCCAACAACTCCGCGCCGGCGTCGAGCGCGCCTATTCTGCCGCCGCCGACAGGCCGCAGGCAGAACATCCCTTTCCGGTGGGCCGGGAATTTGCCCAGAGCCTGGGCTATCCGGCGGAGCTATTGGCCCAATTCCCGGCGGCCGCCGTTGACGCCTTTGCCGGGGTTTCTAATGTGGCTATCTTTGCCGATATTCCGCTTGGGGCTACGGTGCTGGATTTGGGCTGCGGGGCCGGGCTGGACTCGCTCATTGCCGCCCGGCGAACCGGCCCCGGCGGCCGGGTGATTGGGGTGGATTTTAGCCAGTCCATGCTCCAACGGGCCGGTCAAGCGGTTGCCGAAATGGGCCTGGTGAATGTAAAATTCCGCCAGGCCGCTGCCGAGGCGCTGCCGCTCGATAACGCCTCCATTGATGTGGCCCTGGTCAACGGCATTTTTAACCTCAACCCGGCTCGTGACTGCATCTTTCAAGAGTTGGCCCGCGTGATGCGGCCGGGTGGCTCGGTTTACGCGGCGGAGATTATCCTGCGCGAGCTGCTCCCGCCGGAGGTGCAGGAGAGTGAAGCCAACTGGTTTGCCTGAATTGCCGGGGCCAGGGAAGGCGTGGCCTTCCTGGCTGAGTTTCGCCAGGCCGGTTTTAACCAGGCCCAAATTCTACGGACTCTGCGCAATGCCCGTACCAAAAATCCCAAAGTGGTGGCGGCGGAAGTGCTGGCCCGGAAATAGAGATAATTTCTGTAAGAAATTGTTAATATCCCCGTGTGATGATAAGGTCACACGCTGCAATAAGGAGTTATGGATGCCGCCCAAAGCCTGGAGAACCCGTTCCTCCCGCCCCATTTACCAAAACCCCTGGATGAAACTGCGTGAGGACATCGCCGAAATGCCCAACGGCAAAACCACCATCTACGGGGTGATTGAGCCGGGCGAGTGCGTGGGGGTGCTGCCTTTTTTGGATGATGAGCACGTGGTGATGGTGCGCCAGTATCGCTACGTGTTTGGCGAAGACCATCGCTGGGAAATGCCGACCGGCGGGGTCAAACCCGGCGAGGCCATCGAAGCCGCCGCCCGGCGCGAACTGCGCGAGGAGGTGGGCTATGAGGCCGCCGAATTGCAGCTAGTCAGCACCTACTTTACCAGCAAAGCCATTATGCACGAAGTTGGCTATCTCTTTGTAGGGCGGAGGTTGACCCAGGTGGAGGCCATGCCCGACGAAACTGAATTCCTGGAGGTGGCGGTCTTTCCCTTCCGGGAGGTGCTCCAGATGACGCTGGACAGCGAAATCCGCGACAGCATGACCGTCATCACCGTGCTGCACGCCGCCCGGCTGCTGGGGTTGTAACCGTCGCCGAAAAAATTCTTTACTCTCCTGACTCAAGGTGTAACGTTTTAAGCCTCAAATCTGACTAAACGGCAGAGATTTAATCCTATAAAAATGAGCAAGGAGAGTTTTATGACTACCAAGGAGACCTATATGACCACCGGTCTTATGGCTCAACCCAAAGCGATTGCCTGGGAAAGTGTCTTGCAAAAAGCGGTACTGGTCGTCACCCGCCTGGCCCTGGCTTACCTGTTTTTTACCCAGCTTTTCTGGAAGATGCCGCCCACGTTTGGCTGCCCGGATAATTTTGCCTTCACTACCGCCAACGCCGAAGGCAAATTGCAGCGCACCAAAGGTCTGTGCGACTGGGTCGGCGTCGAAGCGGTCTGGTCGGAGCGGCCCCGGCCTATTTTGGCAGCTAACCTTGACAACAAAGGGGACGCTGAGATTGCCGTTGACATTGGCTTTCTGGCCCAGGGCAACGGGGCCTTCCTCAAGAACTTTGTCATGCCCAACATTCGCTGGTTTGGCTACGTAATTTGGGGCATGGAAGCCTTTATCTTTGTCAGCCTTTTCTTGGGCCTGTTCAGCCGGTTGGGCGGACTGGTCGCCATCGGCCAATCGGCCCAACTGATGATTGGGCTGGCCGGCATCACCAGCCCCTATGAATTTGAGTGGACTTACAACCTGATGGTGGTCGCTTCGCTGGTGGCCTTTGCCTTTGCGCCCGGCCGCTATTTTGGGATTGACTCGATTTTGCGCCCCGCCCTGCAGCGGGCCGCCGGCCGAGGCAATCGTCTGGCCGCCTGGCTGAGGTGGTTAACGTAGAACGTGGTGCGTGGTGCGTGAAAAGCCCGACGGAACACGCACCACGCACTACGCATCAAGCGATAATACCTTGTGATTGAATGATTAAACGCACCCTACTCTGGCTCGGTTTACTCTCTCTCATCCCCTATCTCGCTGCCTGGTGGTTGAACGATTTGCGTGAGAATACTCTGGGCTTCGAGATAGTTTTTTTGGGCGCTTTCGCTTTGTATGCGGCGGCCGTCAGCTTGGCCCTGCGCCTGCCGGCCGTGTCAAACCGGGAACTGCTGCCAATCCTGGCCCTGGCTATAGCCATGCAGGGCATTCTTATCTTCACCCGCCCCACCCTCTCCGATGATATGTATCGTTATGTTTGGGAAGGGCGGCTCCAGGCGCACGGTTTTAGCCCCTATCGTTACCCACCCAAAGCGCCAGAGGTGGCCCACCTGCGCGATCAAGACATCTGGCCTCACCTCAACCGCAAAAACTCGGTCACAATTTATCCGCCCGCCGCCCAGATGGCCTACACCGCGCTGTGGTGGATTTGGCCTGACAGCGTGCGCTGGTTTCAACTGGTCATGGCTGCCAGCGGTTGGCTGGCCGGGCTGCTGCTGGTGGGACTCCTGCGGGCTTTGGGCCGCTCCCCCGCCCGCGCCCTGGTTTACCTGTGGTCGCCCCTGCTGGCCTTTGAAACGGCCCACGCCGCCCACGTGGACGGCCTGGTTTTGCCCTTGCTGGTCGGCGCGTGGTGGGCGCGGGTCAAAGAGAGAGATACCCTGGTGGGCATTTTGTTGGGATTGGCGGCGGCGCTAAAGTTTTACCCGGCCCTGTTATTGCCCGCTTTGTGGCGGCCCCGCCATCCCCAGGGACGCTGGCGCATGCCGCTGGCCTTTGCCGTAACCTTTGCGGCCAGCTATGCGCCGTACCTGCTGCGCTACCAGGGCGAGGTCATCGGCTTTTGGCCCAAATACCTGCGGGAGCAGTTTAACGTGGGGCCGCTGCCTGACCTGCTGCTCTCCTTGTTTTATCAGCAGGGCCTCAACCCCAAGCAGAGCCTGAGTGTGCTGCTGCTGTTCATTTTGGCCGTCACGGCTATCATGATGACCCTTGGCCCGGCCGCCAGCGGCGAGAGCGCCCTGCGCCGCTGCTTGTGGCTGATCGGCCCGGTCATGCTCCTTTCCTATAATCTGTTCTCGTGGTATTTGCTCTGGCTGTTGCCCTTGTTGGCGGTCTTTCTGCGGCCGGGCGAGCGTTGGGGGCTGCGGCCGGATGCCTGGAGTGGCTGGTGGCTCTTTAGCGGCTTGCTGGCCCTGTCGTACACCTTCTTTCTGGATTGGAAACCCATTCCAGCGGCAATCTGGGCGCAATTTATACCACTCTATTTATTTCTGTTGGTTGACCTGGCCCGCCGCTGGAAAGATTTTAGATTTCCGCTGAAACAGTCCGAACAGCGGTTAATGGAGTTCGATAACCAGATTCGGTAATATGTTTGGAAGGCTGGAAGGTTGGATACTGCTTCTAAATTCAATCTTCCAGCCTTGCCGAAGGCCCGCCGCCGAAGGCGCGCAAAGCGAGCGCAATCCTCCAGGTTAATTACCGATTTTGAAAATCAAAATTCAAGGTATCGTAATGCTCTCCGACTTAAGAAATTTCCGCCGTGTCTTTCCCTGGGAGGGTCAGCCCCCCCGCCTGCAGATTCAAAATTTAACGGCCCTGCTGGTGTTGGGCGGGCTGGCCGGCTTGAGTCTGGCTATTTATGTCTGGGCCTTTGCCGGCCCTTACTACTTGCTAGACTGGTACCAGCGGCCCCGGCTCACCCTGCGCCACTTTACCCAAACCGACTCCTCAGCTCAATGGTGGCTGGTGTGGGCTTTTTTGATGCAGGGGGGATTGTATTGGTTGGGCTGGCGGCTGGCCCTGCAAGTGCGAGGCCGGGCGGCCTGGATGATCGTGCTGGGCGGCGCGGCCGCTTTTTGCGCGGTCTTGCTTTGGATGTATCCGCTCGATGCCGCCGACATCTTTGACAACATCATGCATGGCCGTATCCTGGGGATTTACGGGGCCAATCCGTTTCGCGATACCCCCCAAATGTTCAGCGCCGACCCCTTTTTGCCCTACGCGGCCTGGAAGCGCACTCCATCGGCCTATGGGCCTGTTTGGGAGGCCCTGGCCGGGGGCGTGGCCCGTTTGGCCGGAGACGGCCTGGTGGCTAACGTGCTGGCCTTTAAGCTGCTGGGGGGATTTTTTCTACTGCTGGCTCTGGGCCTGGTTTACGTGATTCTACAGCGGCTGGCCCCCGAACGCGCCCTGGCCGGGGTTGTCCTGTTGGCCTGGAATCCGGTGGTGTTGTACGAAACTATCGCCAATGGCCACAACGATATTGCCATGGCCGTTTGGATTTTGGCTGCCGCCTGGGCCGTGCTGGCCAGGCGCTACACCCTGGCGATTTTGGCGCTCCTGGTCGGGGTGGCCGTTAAGCTCATCCCCCTGCTGCTGCTGCCCATCGTGGTGGTCATAGCTCTGCGAGATTTGCCCACCGCCCGCGCCCGGCTGCGTTTTTTGATTGTCACCGCCCTGGCCGGCGCGACATTCCTCATCATTGCTTACGGCCCTCTCTGGTATGGATTTCAAGGCTTGGGCCTGTACCGGCGCGCCTATCTCTTTACCTCGTCGCTGCCCGCCACTCTTTACGCCGGGCTGAATCTGGGCCTGGGGCTAAAAAATATCGGCCCACAAATCAGCATGGCAGCCGGCGCTTTGACCGCCCTGTTTGTGCTGTGGCAAAGCCGGCGCACCTGGCGCGACCGTTCCGGGCTGGCTTTTAGCCAGACCGCCTTTAATATTTTGATGTTTTACCTGCTGGTCACCTGCATGTGGTTTCAACAGTGGTACACCATCTGGCCCCTGGCTCTGGCCGCCATATTGCCGCCGGGGCACTCGGCCCGCCTGGCCGTGCTGTTCAGCTTTACGGCCCTGCTGGCCAAGCATCTCATCATTGGCCCGCTCTTGTTTTGGGCCACGCCGCGCCCTTCGAGATTCTGGCTAGAGCTGCGCTTTGGCCCGGCGGTGATGCTGCTGCCCTGGCTGTACGGCCTGCTGGCCTTATGGTTAACCCGGCGAGTCAAATCTACCTTTACCCATGACCACAAATCACAATAATAACCAATTTGCCGAAGGCACGCAGGGCGTAATTACCAAGCACGCTCTGCTTGTCGTCGCCAAGCGCCCGGCCCCCGGCCAAACCAAAACTCGCCTCTCGCCTCCGCTGACTCCGCCCCAGGCCGCCGCGTTGTACGAATGTTTTTTGCGCGACACGTTGGAGCTGATGCGCCAGGTGGTCGCCGTTCAGCCGGTGGTGGCCTATCTGCCCCTTGAAGAAGAAGCTTATTTCAAAGGGTTGGCCCCCGATTTTGAACTTATTTTGCAAGAAGGCCCCGATTTGGGCGTCCGCCTGGATAACGCCCTGACTCGTTATTTGCAAAACGGCTTTGAGCGGGC
This sequence comes from uncultured Caldilineaceae bacterium, assembly GCA_964505845.1. Lineage (GTDB taxonomy): Bacteria > Chloroflexota > Anaerolineae > 4572-78 > J111 > DSQQ01. Next base: position 5,369 of record CAZDMM010000011.1, on the reverse strand, counting down.
GGTGATTATGGACAGCGACAGCCCCACCTTGCCGGCGGCCTGTCTGCAAGCCGCCTTTACCGCGCTGGATGAGGCCGATGTGGTGCTCGGCCCCTGCGACGACGGCGGCTATTACCTGATCGGCTTAAAACGACCCGCCCCCCGGCTGCTGCGCGAGGTGCAGATGAGCACCCCGCAGGTGGTGGCCGACACCCTGGCTCTGGCCGCTGCCGAGGGTTTGCGGGTCAAACTGCTGCCAACCTGGTATGATATTGATGATGTCGCCACCCTGAACCGTCTGCTTGGCGAATTAGCCCATGCGCCCGCAGCCGTAGCGCCTCACACCCGCGCCTTTTTTGTGGCTAACGAGAACATATTGCAGGCTATAGATCTCTAGAAAAGTGTCTGCCGGGATTAGGGGATTTTTTTATTTTATTTTTATCCCCCAATCCCCACATCCCGGCCCAAATTGAGTGGAAATAACTTTAGTGTCAGCAACTATTACCGTCATCATCCCGGCGCTCAACGAGGCCGGCAACATTCGCCGCCTGGTCACGGAGGTGCTGGCCGTAGCGCCGGTGCAGGTGATTGTAGTAGACAACGGCTCCACCGACGCCACCGCCGCCGAAGCGCAAGCGGCCGGGGTGTGGGTGCTGCATGAGCCTCGGCGGGGCTATGGTTATGCCTGCGCGGCCGGGGCAGCGGCGGCGCAAGGCGAGATCCTGGTTTTTTTGGATGGGGATTTCAGTTCTCTGCCGGCGGAGCTGCCGGTCATTTTGCAGCCGATGTTGGCTAATGAGGCCGACCTGGTGCTTGGCTCCCGCGAGCGGGGGCACATCGCCCCCGGCGCCATGCCGCCCCACCAGCGTTTTGGCAATTGGCTGGTCTCGCGCCTGATGAATTGGCTCTACGGGCTGGACATCACCGATTTGGGACCGTACCGGGCCATCCGCCGCTCGCTGCTGCTGGCGCTTGACATGCGGGAGATGACCTTTGGCTGGCCGACCGAGATGATGGTCAAAGCCGCCCGGCGCGGCCTCCGCATTGTGGAAGTGCCGGTCAGCTTTCACAGCCGCCGGGCCGGCCGCTCCAAAGTCAGCGGCACGGTGCGCGGCACCATTTTAGCCACCTGGTTTATCCTGGGCGTTACCCTGCGCTATGCCTGGGGAGTCAGACTGAAGCGTCCAGGCATGGAGGGCATAGTAGAGATTAGAGATTAGGGATTCCCAATCTCCAATCTCTAATTACCAATCTCCCCCTTCACCCCCGGCACATCCACCTGCCGTTCCAGCTTGCGGCCATCCGGCAGGGTCGCTCGCACCAAAATAAACCAATCCCCTGCCATATTAAATTCCAGGGGCGCTTCGTAACTCCCTGACCCTACCTCTTGAGCCTGGGAGATGACCGGGGCCATGCCGGCGTGGGTCATATTGCCTTCCAGTTCTACCGTAGCCCCGCTGATGGGCCGGCCATCGGCCTCACTCAAGGTAACACTGACCATTGCCTGCCCCACCTGGGGCGGGTTGGGGTTCAGCGCCAGGTTGACCCCAATATCCGGCAAATCTCGGCCCGCTTGCCGACAGCCGGAGAGGGTCAGCAGTAAGAGGAGCAACAGCAAAAATGGGGAAGGTTGGAAGGTTGGAAGGCTGGAAGGCTGGAAGAATAGGGAGGAGTGTTCACGAACCGGCGGCACGCCACCAACAATGAAAATGTCATTGCGAGGCCACAGGCCGAAGCAATCTCCCGCGCCGGAGTAGAGACTGCTTCGCCTGCGGCTCGCAGTGACATGATAGTTATTTTTAGAGGAGGTACTCCATTCTTCCAATCTTCCAACCTTCCAGCTTTTCACAAAAGGCATTTCTGACTAAAAACTCCTGCCCTTGCCGCTATCTCAATAGCCCGGCGGGGATTGACCACCCACGGCCCATTGGGATTAAACCGTAGAGAGATTACCTCGTTGGCCCTCAGCTCGATTTCGCGCTCGCCGTCTACCGCCAGCACACACGGCTCCGCATGCTGGATGAGCACCTCTTCGCCGGGCGACAGCAGGCGCTGTTCCACCACCTGGACCGTCCGCATCAGGCCGGGTGCAATGGGCGCAGTCACCGGGCGACCCTCCGGCCCCAGACGCAGGTACAGCCCGTGTCCGGGCGGGTAATCGCCGCCCAGGGCGTGAGCGCCGATAGCCGACAGGCCGATGTTGCCCGGCTCGGCCCGGGTCAGGGCCAGTTCTTTGATTTTACTTTCATCCCACACCGCCCGCGAACCGATAAAACGCTCGGCGTAAACGGCAGCATCCACCAGGGCCAGGTCGGGGGTCTCCTCAGGGGCGTCGGGCCGGGTAATGTCAATACGGGGCGCGGGACGCACCGCCTCATCCGCCAAACCCGCCGCCACCAGCCCGGCGGCCAACCCGGCGATGGTGCCTTCGATCATCTCCGGGAAAACGTTGTTGGTGCCGGTGGAGATGGGCATGAGCGGCGTGTCGCCGCAGCCTTTAGCCACCGCCCGGTTGGTGCCATCCCCGCCCAACACCACAATGCAGCCTGCCCCATTGCCGGCCATAATCGCCGCCGCCTGCATAGAGTCGCCCTGGTTGAACCAGCGTTTCATGCTCAGTTCCGACACCTCCATTTTTGGCTCGATGCTGTGCAGGGCCTTGGGGCCGATGCCAAAGGAGTCGGGCATAATCCAGACCCGCTCCACCCCCACCGCTTCCAGCCCCAGCAGCACCCGGCGCACAATGCTCACCTTCTCATCGTTGTCAAACACCGAGCCATGCGCCACCAGGCGGCGAATATCTTTCCCTGAAGCGGGGTTAGCAATGATTCCGACGGTTATCATGTATCTTACCCCTCAACCGGCATGACCTCTTGCAAAAACTCCACAATTAAATTCACCACGCGGCTGAAGCCGGGCTGGGTGGGCATCACCCAGTCAAAGTGGCCCATACCCGGAATGATCTCCAAACGGCTCGACTCGCCGGCCCAGGCGTGCAGGCTGCGCGACTCGGACAGCGGTACCAGGCGGTCGTTGTCGCCGTGGATGAACAGCACCGGACGCGGCCCCATTTGCTCCGCCAGCAGTTCGGGCCGATGCTCCAGCAGAGCATCGGCCGTTTCTAACGGCACCTCACATTTGACGTGCGGAAATTCCTGGTAAACCAAATCCAAAAAGGCGCGCGAGTCCGGGTCGGGCACGACGATTTCCAGCGGGTCTACCCGGCTGGATTGGCCGGTGCGCACCCGCCTGACCCGATCCTCGGCCAGCTTTTTGAGAAAATCCTGCCACTGCCAATAAGGGCGCAGGCTGCGCAGCCAGCGTTCACCATCGCCCGGCGCTTCGATGGCGACCACTGCACCCACTCGTGCATCGAGCGCCCCGGCCACGATGGCATTGGCCCCACCCAGGCTAATCCCGACGACCGCCACCCGGTTGGGGTCTACGTGAGGCTGGTCGGCCAAAAAGGTTACGGCGGCGCGGATGTCGCGCACCTGCTCGTCGGGGATAAGCCGGGCGCGCGGCCCTTCGCTGTCGCCAAAGCCGCGATAATCAAAAACCAGCCCCACATAACCGGCGGCGTTGAGCACTTTGGCAATATCGGGCATGACCATCGTTTTGACATAAGTATAGCCCACGCACAGCACCACGCCGGGCCGCTTGGCCCCCACCGGCATGCCGCTGGGGTTATACATCAACCCGTCCAGACGATAGCCGTCGCTGTAAAAGGACACTTTTTGCAGCGCCTGAGTATAAGGTGCGGTTTGGGCGGCCAGGAATGCTTCGACATCCTCTTTGGTAATCATGCCGCGCGGGCCGGTGCCCCGCAGCAAAGCCAAATCCAGGCCAAGCTCCCTGGCCATTTTGCGGGCTGCCGGCGCAGCCGCCACCACGCCGGCCGGGGGTGCAGAGACGGGAGCCGGGGCAATAGTTACCTCCGGCGACGGCGCAGCTTCGGGCGACGGCGCGGCCACAACCATCTCCGGGGTGATGTCGGGAACCGGCTCACCGGGCGCGGTGATAATGGCGATGGGGTGCGTCACCGGGATGGTGGCCCCTTTGGGGTGCAGTATTCTGGCTAAAATGCCGGAAGCCGGTGCTTCCACTACATTGGTGATTTTTTCCGTCTCAATTTCAACGATGGGTTCGCCCTGTTGAACCGCATCGCCTTCCTGCTTGAGCCAATGCCCAATCAACCCCTCCTGCATGCTCAAGCCCCACTTTGGCATTACGATGTGATGAGCCATAGTTCTCTCCGTATCAAGTAGACGGCAGCCCAGTAGACGGCAGACAGTAGATGGTAGACGGAGAAAACAGAAGGTACTGTTTACTGTCTACTGACTACTGTTTACTGACTACTGTCTACTGAAATTTACCCCATCGTCTCGTTGACGGCGGCGATGACGCGCTGCGGGGTGGGGACGTAAAAATCTTCCAACACGGGGCTGAAGGGCACGGGAGTGTGGGGTGCAGTGACCAGCCGCACCGGGCCGTTGAGATACTCCAGGGCTTGAGTCGCGGCCAGGGTGGCGATATCGGTGGCGACGCTGCAACGGGGGTTGTCTTCATCCACCACTACCAGCCGGCCTGTCTTTTTGACCGAGGTCAACACGGCGTCTTCATCCAGCGGAGCCAGGCTGCGCAGGTCAATCACCTCGGCGTTGACGCCGTTTTTAGCCAGTTGGTTGGCGGCATCCAGGGCCACATGCACCATGCGAGAGATAGCCACGATGGTAACATCGCTGCCGGCCCGTTTGATGTCGGCCTTGCCCAGCGGCACCACGTACTCGCCTTCGGGCACGGGGCCTTTGGTATCGTACAAAACTTTGTTTTCGCAATAGATAACCGGGTCATCATCCCGAATGGCGGCGGCCAGCAGCCCTTTGGCATCGGCGGGAGTGGCCGGAGCCACCACTTTGAGTCCGGGAAAGTGGACGAAGGTGGAATAAATGGAGTCGGAATGTTGGGCGGCGGCGCGGAAACCGGCCCCAATCATGGTGCGCACGGTCAGCGGAATCTTGGCCTTGCCGCCAAACATGTAGCGCATCTTGGCGGCCTGGTTGACCACCTGATCCAGGCAAACGCCCATAAAACCGATGAACATTAGCTCCACCACCGGACGCAATCCGGTGGCGGCAGCGCCGACGCCTGCCCCCATAAAACCGGACTCGGTGATGGGCGTGTCGCGCACCCGCTCCCGGCCAAATTGGTGCACCAGCCCTTTGGTCACACCCAACACGCCGCCCCAGGCATCCAGGTGATCCGGCGAGTCGCTGTGGGAAGCGCCGGTGACATCTTCACCCATCAGGATGACCAGGGGGTCGCGGGCCATCTCAACCTGCAGGGCCTCATTGATTGCTTCACGATAGCTTATGATTCTTTCAGCCATG
>CAZDMM010000010.1:18575-27923 GCA_964505845.1 uncultured Caldilineaceae bacterium | reverse complement strand
ACCGTCGAACCGATCCGCCACACCACCCGCGAGGAGCGGGAAGCGGCGTTGAAGGAGGCCGGCTACAACCTCTTCCTGCTCAAAGCCGAGGATGTGCTGATTGACCTGCTGACCGACTCCGGCACCGGGGCGATGTCCTCGGCGCAGTGGGCCGGGATGATGCAGGGCGACGAGTCCTACGCCGGGGCCAGGTCGTTCTACCGCTTCGAGGCGGCGGTGCGCGAGATTACCGGCCTCAAGCACGTCATCCCCACCCACCAGGGCCGCGCCGCCGAGCGCATCGTCTTTGGCTCGACCCTCAAGCCGGGCGACATCGTGCCCAACAACACCCACTTCGACACCACCCGGGCCAACACCGAGTACCGTAAAGCCACGGCCCTGGATTTGCCCATCCCGGAAGGGACTCACCCGGAGGAGCTTCACCCCTTCAAGGGTAACATTGATTTGACGGCCTTAGAGCGAGTCCTGGTCGAAAATCCGGGCCGGGTGCCGCTGGCCATGATCACCGTGACCAACAATTCGGGTGGGGGGCAGCCGGTCAGCATGGCCAACATCCGTGCCGCCAGCGAGCTGTGCCACCGTCATGGCGTCCCCCTCTTCCTGGATGCCTGCCGCTTTGCCGAAAACGCCTGGTTCATCAAGCTGCGCGAGCCGGGCTACGCCGATAAGACTCCCCTGGCCATTGCCCAGGAGATGTTCAGCTACGCCGACGGCTGCACCATGAGCGCCAAAAAAGACGGCCTGGCCAACATCGGCGGCTTTTTGGCCCTCAATGATGACGACCTGGCCGGACGCTGCAAAAATATGCTCATCCTGACCGAGGGCTTTCCCACCTACGGCGGCCTGGCCGGCTACGATTTGGAAGCCATCGCGGTGGGCCTGCACGAAGTCCTGGATGAAGATTATTTGCGCTACCGCATCCGCTCGGTGGCCTACCTGGGCGACATCTTGACCCGCGAGGGCATCCCCATTGTGCAGCCGCCCGGCGGCCACGCCATTTACCTGGACGCCAAAGCCATGCTGCCCCACATTCTCCAGAGCGAATACCCGGCCTGGGCTTTGGGCCTGGTGCTGTACCTGGAAGGCGGCATTCGCTCGGTGGAGATTGGCTCGATCATGTTCGGCCACCAGCCCGACGGCAGCGAAAAACCGGCGGCCATGGATCTGGTCCGCCTGGCCTTTCCGCGCCGGGTGTACACCCAAAGCCACGTAGATTACCTGGCCGAGGTGCTGCTGCACGTCAATGGACTCAAAGAGCGTATTCGCGGGGTGCGGATTGTGGCCGCGCCGCCCACCCTGCGCCACTTCACCGTCCGCATGGCCCCGGCCCACGGCAAACTGATAGAAGGGGAGTAGGGAGTAAGTAGTAAGTAGTAAGTGGATTTCCCCTACCCCCTACTTCTTACTACCTCTTCCTGACCGTAACACTTTACGCCGCTGCTCCGTTAACATAGGTGATTATCTTGAAACATGCTGGCGCTGCTTCAGCCGCAGAAATTGAGTGGGTTCAAGGCGCTATCGCCGGCGAGGCTGAAGCCTTTGCTAGATTGTATGAAACGTATGTAGATCAGGTTTATCGTTTTATCTTCTACCGGGTGGGCGACCACCAAACGGCGGAAGATTTAACTTCGCAGGTCTTCTTCAAAGCCTGGGATAATCTGGATCGCTATCAACTGCGTGGATTACCCTTTGGAGCCTGGCTGCTCCGCATTGCCCGGAATACTGTGGTGGATTACTATCGTACTTTTAAAGAAACAACGCCGTTAGAACCGGCGGCGATTTCTCAGCCGGACCCGGCCATAAATGTGGCCGGCGAGGTGGAGCGGCGGCTGGAAGCCGAGTGGCTTCAAACCGTCATGCAAGATTTGACCGAGGATCAACGGCAGGTTTTGACGCTGCGTTTTATCGAGGGCATGAGCACGCCGGAAATTGCCCAAACCCTGGGCAAGCGTGAAGGCGCGATCAGGGCCTTGCAGATGCGGGGGTTGCAGGCTTTGGCGGAATTGATTGGGGTGAGTGATGGTTGAGTTAGAAGTTGCCTTAGAGGATTGTTTGAACCGGTTGGCCCGCAATGAGGCCAGTTTAGAGGAGTGTTTGGCCCGCTACCCGGAGCACGCCGCCCAACTGCGCCGCTTGTTGGCCGCCGCCAACCGCCTGGAGGCCGGTCGAGCTATTCAGCCCGCTCCCACCTTCCGCACCCGCACCCGCGCCCAATTGGTAACCCACATGCGCACCCATCCCCGCCGCCGTGGCTGGATATGGGCCAATCCCTTTGCGCGGCGCCTGGGCTTTGCCTTCAGCAGCGCCCTCAGAGTGGCCGCCACCCTGACGGTTATTGCCGCCTTTTTCTTTGCTACCGGCACCGTTTTGGCTCAGCGCGCTCTGCCCGGCCAGGCTCTCTACGTGTGGAAAACCACCAGTGAGCAGGTGTGGCGGGCGGTGCAGCCTGACCCCTTAACGGCCGATTTAACCCTGGCCAAACGGCGCATGCAAGAGCTGCTGCTGGTAACCGGCCAGGGTCAAGCCGAGATGCTGGCCCGGCAGGGATACGAACAGGCGCTGGCCGGCCTGTCAACTTACCGCACCCCGGAAGCCCGGCGGCTCATCGAGCAAAGCCTGCTGGCCCAACGGGATACCCTGGTCCAGGCGCAGCTCTCGATACCGGAGGTGGAGCAGTTGTTGGGGGCCATTAATCCGGCCCTGGTCAAACGGCCCGCCGCCGATGTGCAGCTTGATTACCGGGCTGAGAAGGTCGAAGCCGGGCAGATTACCTATAACTTGAAGATCAGCAACCTTGGCCCGGCCAGCCCCATCAGCGCCAATTCTGTGATTGACCTGGCCCCCCAGGAAAAATTGGTTTCGGTGAGCGACAGCGCCTGCGATACCTCGGCCGGGGGCAGCCTGACCTGCCCGGTCAATGGGCTGGCTAAAGACCAGGCTTATCAAGTGACCATCACCACTGCTGTTGACCGCTGCTATGCCGGTACGCTCATCAATACCGCCGCCGTGATGCCGGGCGACAAAGTAGTTAACACGAATGCTCAACCCAGTGCGGTGGCCGCCACCAACGTTACCGCCCTCTTTCCTGGCCCGGCTGAGATTGTTTTTGTGCAGAGTCAGGCTCGCTCCCACCAACTGGGCTTGATGACCGGCCCCAGCCACTTGCTCAATCCCACTTTGCACCTGCGGGCCGCTGCGCCGGCCTGGTCGCCGGATGGAGCCAAACTGGCCTTTTTTGGCGAGGAGGGCATCAGCGAGTTGGGCGCCCCCTACGGCCAGGGCAACGGGCTGTGGCTGGTCGAACTGAGCAACAGCCAGACCCAAAAGCCGGTCCAACTGGTGGCCCAGGATCATATTGCCAATATCGCCTGGTCGCCGGATGGCAGCATGCTGGCCTTTGAGGTGGCCTCGCCGGGTCTGCCCTCCGAAGTGCAGGTGGTTCAGGCCGCTACGGGCGAGCCAATCAGTCGCTTTCCTGGCCAGCAGCCCGCATGGAGTTCCGACAATGCTCACCTCTATATCAAAGCTTGTATGGCCGGCTGTGGGTTGTGGCGGGTCAATTTGAACGGCCAGGAGGGTCGGCAAATAACCTTTAACGGCACTGATAGCTATCCGACCCTGTCGCCCGACGGCCAAACTCTGGCCTTCTCTTCGGAGCGAGATGGCAACTGGGAAATCTACACCTTACATCTGAAGGATGGTAAACTGGCTCGCCTGACCGATCGCCCGGCCACCGATACCACCCCGGTGTTTGACGCCTGCGGCCAGGCTCTTTACCTCCGCACTGATCATTTTGGCGATTGGCGGCTGATGGTTATGAAGTTGGACGGCAGCGACGAACAAACGGTGAGAAAGGATGTTGGCCCTAGCGATGATTGGGGCCGGGCCAGGCCGGCTATACGCTAACGATCCGGAGTGCAAAAGCCTTGCTTTTGCGCTCCATTAGCACCACCTGAAAAAGCGGGGGCGACCGAGAAGTCGCCCCCGCTTTTGTTTTACGGCGTCACAGGCCGGGCAACAACCAGCAAGCGGTGGCTGGCCTCGGGTTGGCTGCACGTAATGAGGGTGAGGCGCTCATCAGGGGTGGGCATAATGAGCCTGGCATTTTCAATGCGCTTTTCCAATGAGGCCCCTTTTTCTTTTACCAAAATTTTTTCGGTCACCCGGTAACGATAGGCTTGCTCTCCCACCATCGTTACAATTTCATCGCCCACCTTGAGCTTATCTAAATTCTGAAAGACCCTGGAATAGAGATTGCTGTGCCCGTTTAAGACCATATTACTGGATTGCCCCGGTGTAGCCGAGAGGTTATGCCAGCCGACCAAATTATTATCGGTTTGCCACTGCTTATAAATTTGCCCGTTAACTGTCACATCTTTTTGACTGACCGGCACAATCTGGCTGTCTAGTGTAATGGCCGGGATGATGAGCCGGGTGGGGATTCCGGCTGCTGAGGCCGGGGTATCGGCGGCGGCAGGGGAAGCAAAAATGAGCGACCAACCGAGCACAAGCACAACGAAAAGTAGAATGGTGGTTGGAGAAATCGGTAGGTGGTAGCGCATGCCTGATACCTGTGAGTGGTTAGGGAAGCTGGTGATGATGTAATTTGTACCGATTGTAACAAATACTGGACCTTGTCTAAAGCCCAGAATTTGAGGGACCAACCCTGACGATGGTACTAAACAGCGTAACACAGCGCAGCCGTTTAGCGTTAACCATATTGAGGTTAGCTGATAAAGCTGGCTCAAGTCATCAGCATGGATGGGTTTTGAGCCAAAGGCTTTATGAGAATTAGCCTGTTTGCTCTGGGCCAGCCCCCAATTTGACCGGAGGAGATGATAAGTGGGTGGTAGGCTGGAACCTCCCACTTTTGAAGCGAGATACGAGGGGTAACGATGCAGTACAAATTTTTTAATTTAGCGGTGAGGGTGGGTTTGTTTGTAGCCATTGTGTGTTTGGGCACCCTGGTAGCTTTGATGCTGGATGAATCCGAGGGCCTGGCCCTGGCTGATTTATCGGATAGATCCCTCCAAACCATCACCCAGGCTGAACCGGGTGCAGCCTTGTACACAGCAGGCCTGGATACTGCCGCCGCCAGCCATATTTACCGCAGCCAAGACCGGGGCCGTACCTGGCAAGAAGTTAATTTTACGCCCAATGTGAGAATCAACGCCCTGGCCGTTCACCCGCTCAACAAGTCAACCCTCTATGCGGGCACGGTGGGTGGACCGATTCAAACCACCAACAGCCTGTGGCGCAGTGAAGATGAAGGACAAAGCTGGCGCAAAATCTTTGTCGCTTTGCCCCGTCAGGTTGGAGGAGATGTCCCAGCGGTGACGGCGCTGGCTTTTGCGCCTACTCAGCCGGATATCCTTTATGTGGGGACGGATGGGCAGGGCGTCTACCGCTTTGAGGTGGGCCAACAGGGCGATGGTTACCGGCTGGTAGACAAAACATTGCTCAACCATGCCCACGTCAAAAGTATTACGCCCGGCCCGGATGAGCAGGTGTACGTTTTAGCCACTGAAGGAATCTTTGTGACCGATGGTATTAATTGGCAAAAACTCAAAACCGTGCCGGAGCCGGCTATCAGCATGGCGGTTGACCCCCATAACAGCCGGGTCATTTATGCCGGGGGCGCTTCGAGTGGGGTTTATCGCTCAGAGGATGGCGGCAAAACCTGGCAAAACATGAGCCAGGGCCTGGGGTTGATTCCGGGCGCATCGCTGCGGGTAACGGCCCTGGCGGTAGATGAGCAGGATTCTAACCACGTAGTGGCCGCTACCGCCTACGGCCTGGGCAAGCGCATCGCCGCCTGGGGAGTCTACGAAAGCGGCCAGGCCGGCGACGGCTGGACCAAGTTGGGCGATGCCGAAGATGTGGTCACGTCGCTGAAGATAGATGACGGGGTAGTTTACGCCACGACGGCCAAAGGGTTGAAGCGATACGGTGAACCGAGCAGAAAGCCTGGGCTTGTGCCTGATCTTCGTTCGCTGGCCCATCCCAGTGGCGCTCAAGTCCTGGTTTTGACTTTATCGGTAAGTTTGGGAGGATTGGCGCTGCTGGCCGGCCCCAATCGCTTTACCGGTAGATTTTGAGATAAGTCTCGTTCCCACCCTCTGCGTGGGAACGAGAGAAAAAGTTAATTTTGAAAGGGGGTAATATCATGCAAAAGGTTCTACGTTTAGCTGTTCTGGGTCTGCTCATCTGGGGAATGAGTTTAATCTGGCCTGAGCTGAATGAATGGCTGACCCCCAAAGTGGCCGATGCTTTGGTCGTCGGGCTGATGGTGGCTATTGGGGCCTATATTTTGGGGCAGCAGTTTAGAGTTCAACCGCGCCGGGGCGTCGAGGTGAAAGAGCAGCCAACTTCACCCCTTCGCCCTCATTCCACCCGGCCCACCATCCCGGTGATCTACCCTTTTAGCCGCAGCCCGCGTCCCACCCAGCCCATCCCGGCCCTGATCGCCGCCGATTTGCACACCCGCCTCACCCGGCCCATGCCGGTGATCGTGCCGCATGCGCAGCACTCTCGCACCACCCGGCCTATGCCGGCCGCGAGTCGTTAAAAAATAGTGACGGCTCGCTCGCTCCCCAAATTTGTGCCGCTGGACCGCTGACCGCTAAAAAACCGGATTATGGGATAAATTTTGGCGGTCAACGGTCTACCGTCAGCGGTTCTTTTAAATTTAGCTTCCGGGTAATCGCCCACTTCTATTCTTCGTAATCATTAGCCACTCTCACCAAATCCAAAATATCCACCCTACCATCGCCGTTGAGGTCGGCGGTGAGGTCAGCCGTGCCGTAGCGGGCGGCTACCCAGGTCAGGTCAAGCAGGTCAACCCGGCCATCTCGGTTGAGGTCGCTGCCGGGTGAGGAGCTATCCTCCTGATTCTGCCAGATTTCCACCCCGATTGGTTCGCTGTCCTCGCCGGGAACCTGCCCCGTTCCAGCTTCAAGGGTCGCGATTTTGGTCAAGGCGTCGCGGCACAGCGTGGCATGATCCCCGATGACGGTGACAGTACCCGGCACAAAACCGCTGGAGATGTAGACCCGGTTAGTGGCGCGATCAATGGCGATCCCATCGGCCGGGTAGTAGCCCACATTTTGCGCCAGTGGAAAGTGGAAAGAACCGCCCCACCCTTTGGGGATAAAGAGAGCCTGGTTGGCTTCGCTGCCATCGGCCAGGGTGGTGGTGGCCCACAGGTGGCCGCCGTCGCCGGCCGGGCCGAGCGCCGGATTGACGGCAATCATCCGCAGCGGCAAAGGCCGGCGCGGGTTGCCAAACCCGCGATGGAAGGCCGCCCAGCCCAAAAATTGGTCGGGAACTCCCTGGCGCGGGCCGATGACCACAAGGCGATGCGGCTCTACCGTGGCCACATAAACCAGGTTGCGGGTCTCATCAACGGCCAGGCCGTATGGCTCTTTGCTGTCGTACAGAGAAACCACTTTGCTTACCATCGTCCCGTTCAAAACGGTCACGCTCTGGTTAGGGCCGCCAAAGTTAACCACGTACACCTTGCCGGTCAGCGGGTTGGCGGCCAGGTGGAAGGGCCGCAAAAAGCTGCCCCTGATGGTTGTGACCACAGCCCTGGTTTCGGCGTTGATGACCGTCACCGAGTCGGACTGGCTGTTAGCCACATACACATATTGGTGAACCGGGTCGTAAGCGACGCCCCAGGGCATATCTTCTACGGCGACAGCAGGCAAAACGGTAAAAGCCGTAGCCTCGGCGTTGGCCTGGATGGGCGTCACCTGGTCGGCGCTTTGGTTAGTCACCCAGATGACGTTGCGCTGCGGGTCGTGGGCAATGGCGTGCGCCGCCGGCAGCCCGCCGATGGTTTGGACGACGGTGTTGGTGCTGCTGTCAATCACCGAAACCGTGTCGCTGCCGTAATTGGCTACGTAGACCCGCTGCCGGGCCGAGTCAACCGCCAGGCCGTGCGGCTCTTGCCCCACCGTAACCTCGCCGAGCGGGGTAGGGGCGCAGGTGTGGGCCGGCACCGGCGGAGGCGGAGGCGGCGCTTGAGAATTGAGCCGCAGTTTGGACACGTAGGCATCGCCGTAGCCGTCCAGAGTCGTATCGAAAGCAGTGGGAGAGGTGGGGAAGTCGGGAGAGTTGGTGTCGCCGCTCAGGAAAAGCTCGTCGGCTCCGGCCAGGGCCAGGCCATAGCCGCGCTCGTAATTGTCGCCGCCCAAAAAAGTGCTGTAGGCCAGGCCGCCGTTGGGGTGCAGCCTGGCTACAAAGGCGTCTGAATAGGGGTAAGTTTGAGCGCAGCCGGCGCAGACCCGATCCCAGGCGCCGGGAGTGGTCGGAAAGTCGGCGGAACTGGTCTGGCCGATCAGGTAGGCGTGGCCGGCCTCATCCACCGCCAGGTCTTCGCCGTAATCGTGATGCTGGCCGCCCAGGTAAGTGGCGTAAACCAGGCCGCTGCCGGCGGGCGAAAGTTTGGCCACAAAAGCATCGCCGCTGTAGCCGGCGTTAAAGGTGGTATCAAACGCGCCGGGTGTGACCGGGAAATCGGTGGAGTCGGTGAAGCCGGAGAGGTAAGCGGAGCCGCCGCTGTCCACCGCCAGGGCATAGCCGTAGTCGCCGCCGCTGCCGCCGATAAAGGTAGAATAGGCCACTGCCCCGGCGGGGTTGAGCTTGACCACAAAGGCTTCGGTGCTGGACAGAGTCCGGTCATACGCGCCGGGGGTGGTGGGGAAATTGGGCGAGAAGGTGTAGCCGGTGAGATAAGCGTTGCCCGCCCCGTCAATGGCAACGGCGTAACCGTACTCGCTGTCAGAGCCGCCCAGCAGGGTGCTGTAAACCAAATTGCTGCCATCGGGGGCCACCTTCACGGCAAAGGCGTCGGTCAGGCCGCCCAAATAGGCCGTCGCCCCCACCTGAGCTGTGGTCGGAAAATCGGTCGACTCGGTAAAACCGGCAATGTAAGCAGAACCGGCTGCATCGGTGGCCAGGGCCAGGCCAAAATCAATGTCGCTGCTGCCGCCAAAGAGGGTGGCGTAGATCAGGCCGGTACCATCGGCGTTTAACTTGGCTACAAAAGCATCGGATTCGCCGGCCCTAGTTGAGTCGTAAGCGCCAGGGGTGGTGGGGAAATCGGGCGAGGTGGTGTAGCCGGTCACCGTAGCCTGGCCGGCGGCATCCACCGTAATGGCCGAGCCGGCCTCAAAATCGCTGCCGCCCAGGAAGGTGGCGTAAACCAGGCCCGCACCATCCGGCTTGATTTTGGCGACAAACACATCGGTGTAAACGCCCTCGATGCCGGGATCAAAGACGCCGGGCGTGGAAGGAAAACCGGGGTAAGCCAGACCGGTCACGTAAGCGTGGCCGGCCGGGTCG
>CAZDMM010000010.1:0-18565 GCA_964505845.1 uncultured Caldilineaceae bacterium | reverse complement strand
GCGCGCCGGGGCCGCCCAGGTAGGTACTGTAGAGTAGATCACCCCCAGCGGCGCTTTGAACCGGAGAATCGGCGGGCGGCGGGGCAGAGACGAGCGGAGAGGCTATCTCAAGGCCGTTGATTTGAGGGCCGGTGGAGAGGTTCAGGGCTGCGCCGGAGCTGTCCACGGCTTGCGGCAAAGGAATCGTGAAATCGCCGAGGGGGGTGGCCGCCTGGAGCTGATCCGGGCCGGCCAGGTTGAGCGCCTCCGCCCCTTCAACCCGGAAGCGTATGCCGTTGAGGGCCGATCCCTCGGCCTGGGCGGCCACATCTTCTTTGAAGACAAATCGCTGCGCCAGCCGGCCGTTTTCGCCGGTTATTTCCAGGTCAACGCCGGGGTAGAGGTCAACATAGCGCACCCCGCCCCACACCGGGACGCCGGCATGCCAGCGGGCCGGGTCGCTGCCGGTCAGGTAAGAGAGATGCATGTCCAGACGGTCAAAAGGCTCCAGGTGGGCCAGGGGATTGGCGTCAACAAAGGTGAGTTTGAGGTTGACTCCGGGGGGGAGATTGGGGATTAGAGATTGGACTTTAGGCGTCTCTGGCGGACCTGGAGGGAGCAAAGGCGAGTCTTGCCTTTGAAGCTGAGAGGCTGGAGTGGCCAGCAAAGTAAACCAGAGTGCATCGTCAGCCAGCGAAAGCATCCCCTGGCTGCTGTGAACCTGGAATCGAAGCGCGGCGCCATCGGCCGGAGGGGGAAACTGCCCCACATTCTCGATGAACATGAGCGGCGGCGGCGCTTGGGCCAGGGCCGGAGTGGAAGCAGCGGCCATCACCAAGAGCAACCCCAGCGTCAGGATGATGAGCCGGGCCAGTGGTTGGTGAGAGAAATTTTGTGTCTTCATAGGTCATTTCCTTTTCTCCCCCCTGGGCTAAAAACAAAAAACGCCATTCCCACTGGCTGGGCTGGCGTTCAGAGACAAAGACAAGATACTGGCAACAATCCGGCAAGTCATAAGACCGACCCGTAACTTGGTAAAGAGCAAAAGAATAACCGGTTACAGCTTTATCTTATCATAAAAACAGCAACTTTTCAATAGGATTATAACAGCGTCACCGGGTCAATATCCACCCGCCAGCCCAGGGGCAGCGGCAGCAGTGGACGCAGCACCGCCGCCGGGTTGTGGGCGCGCAGCAGGATGTGCCAGCGATACTGCGAGCGCACCCGAGGCACGTAATCCGGGGTGGGGCCGATGACCTCCACTGCCGGCAAGCCCTGCCGCTCGATGTACAGGCGCAGGCGGTCGGCCAGGCGGTAGGCTTCAACGGCGCTGCGCTCCGGGCCGGAGCCGCTGTAGAGCAGCAGAGCCAGCCGCTTGAAGGGCGGGTAGCGCTGCTCCTGGCGAAAGGCCAGCTCGGTTTGGTAAAAGCCCAGGTAGTCGTGCTGGCTGGCCGCCTGCACCGCCACCTGGTCGGGATTGTAAGTTTGGATGATGACCCGCCCGCCCAGTGGGCTGCGCCCGGCCCGACCTGCCACCTGCATCAGCAGTTGAAAGGTGCGCTCGGCGGCGCGGAAATCGGGCAAGTAAAGGGCCGTGTCCGCCGAAATCACCCCCACCAGCGTCACCAGCGGCAAATCCAGCCCTTTGGCCACCATCTGCGTGCCGACCATCACATTGGCCCGTCCGCTCAGAAAATGCTGCAAAAAAACATCGTGGCTGCCCTGCTGCCGGGTGGTGTCCCAATCCCAGCGAATCACCTGGGCCTGGGGAAACATGCTTTTGACCGCTTCTTCCACGCGCTGCGTGCCCAGCCCAAAGTAGCGGATTTTGTCGCCGCCGCACTGGGGGCAGCGCTCCGGTGTTTTCTCACGGTGGCCGCAGTAGTGGCAGACCATCAACTCGCCGCTGGCGTGGTAGGTGAGGGTGGTTTCGCAGCGCGGGCAGCGGGCCACATAGCCGCAATCCCGGCAGATGACAAAGCTGGCCGCGCCGCGCCGGTTGAGAAAGAGCAGAATTTGCTCCTCCCGCCGCAGCGTCTCTCGCATGGCCGATTGGAGGGCGCGGCTGAAAATGGTACGATTCCCGGCCTTGAGTTCCTCGCGCAGGTCAACCACTTCGACCATTGGCAAGGGCAGCGTCACAAAGGATGACGGATGACCGCTGACCGCCGACGGCTGACCGTCAAAGCCCTTCATCCTTTTCACCAACGCTTGCTGTACCGCTAAGTGTTTGGCATGGGCCAAAATGCGATAGGGCAGGGTGAGCAGGTGGTACTCGCCGCGCTCGGCTTTGCGGTAGGTGACAACATCCGGGGTGGCGCTGCCCATAATGACCAAAGCCTGGCTCAAGCGGCCCAACTCCAGGGCGGCTTCACGGGCGTGAAAAATGGGCGTCCGGTCGCGCTGTTTGTAGGCCGGCTCGTGCTCCTCATCCACAATGATGACCCCCAGCTTTGGCACCGGCGCAAACAGGGCCGAGCGCGGGCCGACCACAATCGGCAGGTCGCCCTGGCGCACCCGCTCCCAGGTATCGTAGCGTTCCCCCGGCCCCAGGGCCGAGTGCCACACCGCCGTCTGGCCCGGAAAACGGGCCGCCACCCGCTCCACCGTTTGGGTGGCCAGAGTAATTTCGGGAACGAGCATGATGGCCCCGTAGCCGGCTTCAAGGGCCGCCGCGATGGCCCGCAAATAGATTTCGGTTTTGCCAGAGCCGGTGACGCCGTGAATGAGGATGGGTTTGGCCCCGCTCTGCCGTTTTTTCCAGGCTGCGGCCACCTCTGCCCAGACTGCTTGCTGCTCTTCGCTCAGGGTGGGTGGAGCATCGAGGGTGAAGCTGCGCCCGGCCAGGGGGTCGCGCCAGCGGCGGGCGTCATCCATGCTGATCAAATTGGCTCCGGCCAAAACCTTGAGGGTTGGCAGGTCGGCCTCAGTTTGAGCGTAAACCCAGCCCACCCACACCGGCCCATCCTCGGCAGCCAGCAGGCGCAACACCTGGGTTTGTTTGTGACTGCCGCGCAGTTCAATGATGGCCTCGGTCAGGCGGTCAACGGGCAGGGTCAAGGCGACGCGCTCCGGCTCGTCAAAGCGGGCCACGAACTCTTTTTTGAGCAAGGCATTGAGGGTGGGCTGGCCGGACTCCGCAGCCGCCAGCATGTCATCCAGCAAAACCGGCTGATTTTGAGCGAACAGATAACGCAGAGCCGTCTGCTCCGGCCCGGAGCCGGTCAATTCTGCCAGGGCCGCGTCGAGCTTGAAATCCGGCTGCTTTTTTAAGCTTTGCAGGGCCGGCGTTAAGGCCAGGTGGGTTTGTTTGGGGATCAGTTCTACCCAGCCACGCTGGGCCAGAGCCTTAACCTGCTCCCTGGAGCCGCCGGTTTGGGCCAGCACCTCGGCCAGGGCGGGCAAGGGGTCATCCAACTCGGCCAGATAGGTGAGGATTTCAGCCGGTTTGGAGGCGCGGCCCAGGGTGGGCAGCACGGCTTCAACCTCTTCCGGCGGGATGAGCAGTTCTACGGTGCGGTCAATTTTGGGGCCGACGCGGGGCTGGCTCAGCACCGCTTCTTTGCGGGCCAGGCCGCGGGCCAAAAGCGTCTCGGCTACCCCGGCTTCAACCTCGGCGAGGGGGAGGCTGCCCTGCCGCTGCAAATAGGTGAGCAAAATCTGCTCCGGGGCGTTGAGGTCAACCGGAGGGGCGGCGCCGGTGGCTTTGAGCACCCACTCCGATTTGCGGCCAGAGCCGGGCGGCAAAAACAGCCGCACGCAGGCCGAGAGCGGGGCCAGGGTTTCATCGGCCAGCCAGCGGGCCAGGCGCAGTTGGGCCGGGCTGAGCACCGGCGTGGCATCCAGGATGTCGGCAATGGGCTTGGTTGCTTCGATGGGTGAGGTTTCGCTCAAGGCCACCACAACGCCGGTAAGCTGCTCGCTGCGGAAGGGCACGGCCACCATCTGGCCCGGCTGAATTTGAGCGGCCAGGTGGGGTGGGATGCGGTAGTGGAAGGTCAGCGCCAGGGGGTTATCGGGCAATACTTCGTCAGCCGGGCCTTCAGGCTCCACACTTTCTGGAAAGCGCACCTCATCATATTCACGCTGGTCGCGTTTGATAATAGGACGGTCTACAATTACTTCGGCATACATATTTAATAAATTGATACCGCCGCATAGCCGACGACGCGGCCTTTGTGGGGAGAGACATCGCCGCTGGTGGCGTATTTACGTAGGCTGGCCCTGGTTGCGCCCAAACCTTTGGCGGCCCGGATAACGGCCGCAATTGGCCCGGCTCCACAGGCATAGGGCTGTCCGCGCCGGCGCCCGGCTTCGACATGCTGTATCAAGCCCTCAGCATCAAGGTTGAGAATGAATTGCAGGGTAGTTTGGTCAAGCTGGCGGGCGGTTTCGTCGTCAAAGTAGTGGCTCAGGTCGCTGCTGGCGACGAAAAGCACCCCCCCCCTTATTCCCCCCCCCTCAGAGGGGAGGGCTGGAGGGGATATGGTTTGGACCAACGCTTCACCCAAACGGTGGCAGGTTTCGAGCGACTGGTCGCCCATCATAAGCGGGACCAGGGAAAATTCTCTCAAGGTGGCCTGCAAAAAGGGCAGCTCAACTTCCAGGGAGTGTTCATCATCGTGAGGCAGCAGGGTTAGGGGGATTTGGGCCTGGAGACGGGCCAACATATCCCAGTTGACCGGAATATCTCCCAGCGGGGTGCGCCAGGCATCGGCCTGTACGGTTGAAATGGCGCCCGGAGCCGCGCCGCGATGATCCGGGCCGATCAAAATTACGGTGTCAACCAGGCCGGGCGTGAGACCGGCAAAAGCCGCCCCGGCGACGTGGCCGCTGTAAAAATAGCCGGCGTGCGGTGCAATCAGGCCAAGTAAACCACCCGGCCGCGGTATAGGAGCGTTCAGGTAGTTCTGCAAGTCGGCTTGCAGTTCACCGGCTGAGGAACTGTACCACATATCGTCGGCAAAATGGGGCCGGCGCACTGTCGGGGTAAGTTTTGACATGTTCAACCTCCTTCCGTAAAGAGGAACTAAAGGAACTCATAGGAACTTTTTTAGTTCCCTCGATTCCTTTAGTTCCTCCTTTTTTTCATTCTTGTAGTCTGCCTCATCCCCCACTTGACCAAAAGATCAGAGCCAGGTTTAGCCCCCCGGCCAGCAGCACAACGCCCAGGGTAGCTACCCACCAACGATTCAATAAGGAAACGCCGTCGGTCACGCGGGGAGCGGCGGTGTACTGGTCAATAATTTGATAACGCGGAGCCAGACCATAGCCCAGGGCAAAACCGGCTACCAGTCCGCCCAGGTGAGCCAGGTTGTCAATGCGGGGAATGGTAAAACCCAGCAGTAAATTAAAGCCGATCACAAACAGGGTATTCATGACTCGCTGGCGGCCAAACTGCCCAAAATTTTCTCGATGGAGCAAAAAATAGGCCAGGTTCATGCCAATCAGACCAAAAATAGCGCCCGAAGCGCCCACCGACACCACATTTGGCCCTCGCCCGGCAAAGCTTAATAAGCTGCCAAAGAGTCCGGAGAGAACATAAATGACAATATAGCGATCAGCCCCGTACAAAGTTTCCATTTCTAATCCCACCGAATACAGGGCCATGCTGTTAAACAAAAGATGGACCAGGTTGGCATGCAGAAACATCGAGGTGAATAAACGCCAGATTTCGCCCTGCAATACGGCCCGGCCATAATTGGCTCCCAACACGGTCAAGGTTTCCCCGGTGGCGCTATCTGCTACCCAAATAAGGATGATAAGCCCCAGCAGCAAATAGGTAAAAACCGGTTTGTGGAGCGGCAAGCGCCAGCTTTGGGGAGGCGGCTCAGGCGGCGTAGAGTCAAGCTCTGAATAATTCGACATCGAAGCATCCTATAAATTGATTTCGCGCTGCTGCACGCGAGATTTTTCAGCGGTAATAATGGCCACAATTCTCTGGCAGGTCTGGTCAATCTTATCATCCTCGTTGATGACCAGGTAATCAAACAAATCCAGCCATTTTAACTCCTGCCGGGCGGTGGCGATGCGCATTTTGAGTTGGTCTTCCGGCTCGGTTTTGCGCTCGCGCAGGCGGCGCACCAGGGCCTCTTCTGACTCGGCGGAGAGGTAGATCAACACTGCTTGAGGAACCAGGCGGCGAATGGTGGCCGCGCCCTGCACGTCAATGCGCATGATGACATCCTTGCCGCTGGCTAAGGCCTGCCGTACCTGGGCTTTGGGGATGCCCTTGTAATCGCCATAAACGACGGCGTACTCCAGCAGTTCGCCTTCCTCAATCATTTCGGCAAACTCGCTGGTTGAGACAAAAAAGTAATCCACGCCGTTTACCTCGCTGGGGCGCTTGGGCCGGGTAGTAGCGGTAACAACAAAGTGAAAGGGGTAGCCCATGTCTTTGAGCCGGGCCAGGGTCAAATCTTTGCCCACCCCGGAAGGGCCGGACAAAACCACCAGCAGCGGTTTTTCCTGGCGGCGATACGGGTCGGTGTGATGAGTCAAGCTTCTTCTCCTCAGGTAGGGTAATTGGTAATTGGTAAATAGTAATTACCAATCACCAATTACCAATTACTCTTTAAATCATGCCGCCAAACCTTTGCAGAGGCAATTTTGCTGCCTTGATTTGCACGGGGGAAAAGAGTATAATTTGGAAGGCTGGAAGAGTGCAGCTTACCCAACTTCCAGTTTTCCAATTTTCCAGCAAAATCTACCAATCACCAACTTCCAAAACGAGGCCGACTTATGCCAATCTACGAATATGGTTGTTATGACTGCCACAAGCGAGTCAATGTCTTTTTTCGCACTTTTAACGATGCGGCCACCAAGCCGGCCGTCTGTCCCCGCTGCGGGGGGACACATTTGAAGCGGTTGGTCTCCAAAGTGGCGGTGCTGCGCTCCGAGGAGAGCCGCATGGAGAGCCTGGCCGATCCAGGCAGCATGGCCGGGCTGGATGAGAATGACCCCAAATCTATGGCCCGCTGGATGCGCAAAATGAGCAGCGAGATGGGTGAGGATTTGGGGCCGGAGTTCAACGAGGTGGTGGGTCGCCTGGAAGCGGGTGAGGACCCGGAAGCGATTGAGCAGTCCATGCCGGAGCTGGGGGCTGCCGGGGCCGGCGGCGGCGCAGATGATGATTGGTATGGATGAGGCCGGTTATGAAACATCGAGACCGTGTGCTCATGGCGCTCAACCATGAGGTTCCTGATAGATGTCCTATGCAGGTCAGCTTTACCCCAGAGTTTGCTGCCCGGCTGCGGGCCGCCTTAAATTTGAGCGGCCAAAGCCACAACCCGCACGGAGGCGGTAATACCTATGAGTTGGAGCGCGCTCTGGATCAAGACCTGCTCCTAACCTCGGTAGGTTGGGCCAACTCTTATTACAGTGAGGAAAGCCCGGTATACACCGATGAATGGGGCATCACCTGGAAACGAGTGCCTTACAAAACCCGCTTTGGCCCGGGGCATTACACCGAGATGGTAGGCTATCCGTTGGCCGACGACACAGCCCTGGCCTTGTACCAGCCGCCCGACCCTACCCGGCCGGAATTATACCTGGAAGCGGAACGAGTCATTCGAGATTATAAGTCCGAGTACTGGATTGTAGGCGTCACGGTGACTACCATTTTTGAAACCGCCTGGGCGCTGAGAGGTTATGAAAAAACCTTGATGGACCTGGTGGTCAACCCGGAGCTGATTGAGCAGTTGTTTGACATCCCTTTTCATTATCACCTGACTGCCGCCAAAAAATTGGTCGAACTGGGCGTAGATATGATCTGGCTGGGGGATGATGTGGGGGCGCAGCACCAAATGCTCATCGCGCCCGATACCTGGCGCACCTTCTTCAAACCGCGCCTGGCTACCATGATTTCCACCCTAAAAACCCTCAACCCGCAGCTAAAAATTGCCTATCATTCTGATGGCAATATCAGGCCCATCATTGGCGATTTGATTGACATTGGCCTGGACGTGCTTAACCCCATTCAACCGGCCTCGATGGACCCGGCCCAGATTAAAAAAGAGTTTGGCGATAGGCTGTGCTTTTGGGGTTCTATGGATGTGCAAAACACCCTGCCCTTTGGCGCTCCCGCCGATGTGGAAAACGAGGTGCTGACTCGCCTGCAAACCCTGGGCCGGAACGGCGGCTTGATTATCGGCCCTACCCACCACGTGCAGCTCGATACCCCGCTTGAGAATTTTTGGGCCATGATCAACACCATCACTCAAACCGATTACCCGGCTTTAGCCACTTGATCTTATCGAGAATAGCAAATTTTTGACAGGATTAACAGGATTGTTCAAGCGTTTTTGATCCTGTAAATCCTGTCTAAGTATTATTCCCCATAAACTTTATTCTGGTTGATGGCGGGCGTTCTGTCCTGGTGCAGGATAAACTTAGGGCTTAAGAGGAGACAGGGTTAATAATTTCTCCAACCGCTGACAAATAACCCTGTGTATTTCTGCCACCGGGGCGCTGGCGTCAATGATGAGCCAACGCTCCGGTTCATGGTGGGCCATTTCCAGATAACCGGCCCTGACGCGCTGGTGAAATTCCACCGCCAGCCGGTCCATGCGATTCCACTCCCCCGCGCCGCTGGCATTGGCGGCCACTTTCCGGCGCAGCCCTTCGGCCACATCCACATCCAGATAAATGGTCAAATCTGGCCGGAGTTCCTGGGTGGCAAAGCGAGTAATCAGACGCAGCATATCCAAATCAAGCTGGCGGCCATACCCCTGATAGGCATAGGTGCTGTCGGCGTAGCGGTCGCACAGCACCACTCCGCCTTGAGCCAACTGGGGCAAAATTACCTGTTCGACCAGTTGAGCACGGCTGGCGGAGTACAGCAGAATCTCGGCTCGCGCCGCCATTTCCGTATTCTTTACGTCATGCAGCACCTGCCGGATCTGGTCGCCGATGGCCGTGCCGCCCGGTTCGCGGGTACACAGCACTTCATACCCCCGGCGGTGCAAAAAATCTGCCAGGAGTTGGATTTGGGTGCTTTTGCCGGAACCATCCGGCCCTTCAAAAGTGATAAAAAGACTCACGCTTGACCAAAACCTCAGCGCCAGAAGTTTTTAAAATTTGGATACAGATTGCATAGATGAACACAGATAGAAAATTGTAAAAATCTGTGCGCTTCGCGTCCGTGTTCATCTGTGTCCAAACAATTATCTACCCCCTGCAGCGGTGTCGCGATAGATGCGGACACGGCGGTACGGCTCGCGTCCCAGGCTGTGCGAGATCAAATTAGCCTGGCGGGCCAGTTCATGCTGCTCGCGGCGCACGTTGGCGCTCTGCGGCGAGAGTTCCACACTCCGGGTGCCGGACATAATTTTGCGGATCGCTTCCTCGGTTTCGCGCATCGCCACCGAAAGGGGGTCGGTGTCTCGCTCGCTCAAAGAGAAAATATCGGCCAGGCAAGATTCCATCTGGATGACGGTGTTGGAACGCAGCACATAGACCGGTTTGCCCAGCCGCTCCGCCTCCACAATGGGCTGTGGGTGCTTACGGTAGTAGCTTTTGAGCGTCATCAGAATATCGGCTTCATTCAACTCTTCGACAATGATGATGGGGACCTGCAAGGTGCGGGCCGCCTGGCGCAAGCGATTCTGGCCGACGCCGTAGGGATAGACTTTTTTGGGCGGCAGAGAGCGATTACTTTCAAAATCGGTCATGCCGCTGGCCGCCATTCTCCCTCTAAAATCTCCGTAATCGCCGTTGCGCTCTCTGGCTGCGCCGGTATCGCGGCTGGGGGCGAGTTGGGCCGGCTGCTCAATTTGAATTTGCCCGTCCTCTGTCCGGTGGCGAATCTCCGGCTGCAAAGCGCGCTGGCGCAGCAAGGCATCCACCGACCTGGCAACATCGTGATGCACCGCAAAGGTTTGCCGGTCCAGGATTTCTACCAGCACGTCAAAGGTGGGGGGAGCGCGGCGTTCCAGTACCGATTTTTGGGTGCCGCGGCGGCGCGCTTCCTCGTCGGAGAGGGTGACGCTGTCTACCCCGCCGACCAAATCTGACAGGGTGGGGTTCATGAGCAGATTTTCTAGGCTCAACCCGTGCGCCGTGCCAACCAATTGCACCCCCCGTTCGGCAATGGTGCGAGCCGCTTCGGCCTCCAGTTCCCGGCCAATTTCGTCAATGATGATGACCTCTGGCATGTGGTTTTCCACGGCCTCAATCATCACCTCATGCTGCAACTCTGGCCGGGCCACCTGCATCCGCCGAGCCTGGCCAATGGCCGGGTGAGGAATGTCGCCATCACCGGCAATTTCGTTAGAAGTGTCCACAATGATGACCCGCTTCTTTTCGGCCAGCACCCGGGCCGCCTCGCGTAACAGGGTGGTTTTGCCCACGCCTGGCCGGCCCAGTAATAACAAGCTCTGGCCGGTTTCCAAAATATCTTGCACGATGTCCACTGTGCCAAATACGGCCCGGCCCACCCGGCAGGTTAAACCAATAACCTTACCCTGCCGGTTGCGAATACCGGAGATGCGATGCAGCGTGCGCTCGATGCCGGCCCGGTTATCGCCCATAAATTGGCCAATGCGTTCAATAACAAAATCTATATCATCTTGTTTGATTTCTTGTTCGCTAAGAACAATTTCGCGGTCGGTGTAACGCGCTTCGGGCTGCCGGCCTAAATCCATGACAATTTCAAGAAGTTTTTCATCATTATTAACAGTTTCAATTCCGGCTTTGATGTAAGGCGGCAGCACATTCAATAAAGCTTCAAGATCATCCGTTATTTTAATTTGGGATAGTTGCTTCACCGTTGTAATTACAGCCTCCAATTCAAAAAGAAAGTTAAGACAAAGACTCTACCCCGCGCCGGGGATGACCATTTTGCGGAGCCGCAGCAGGCGGGGTCAGTTCAGCCCGTACCACCAGAGTGGTGGCTGCCCCTTCGGGTGGGGTTTGTTCCAGGGTAGGCAAGCGCATCGGGGCGGTCTGACGTACTCTCACCGCCATATGTTTTACCACCATCGTTTGGCTGGTGAGCGGGGTAAAACCCAGCAGTGGCAAAATATTGCGCCAGCCGGCCTCAAACTCGCGCAGGGCAAAGTAGACCGGCAAGTGGGGTCGCTCCAGAGTCAGGCTGAGAGCGGCCCGGCCCAGGGCTTCGGCCTGGTCCAGGGCATCAGGGTGAAGCAAGGTTCGCACCCAATACCCCTTTTTACCGGCCCGTAGATGCAGAGCGCCCAACAACTCGCCATCTACCTCCCATACATAGCCACTGCGATGCCCCTGCTCACCCCAACGGGGCCGGGCCAGCGACCATTGCCCCTGGGCCAAGCCCTCGGCGTGCTGCACCGGGCGAGGGGCCAGCGTGGTATACAATTTTTGCAAACCCCAGCCGTCGCTGGCCTGCTGGGGACGCAACTGCAAGGTGGAAGCAATGGCGGTTCGGTCTACTACCGGGTCCAGTTGAAAAATATCCTCCTGGCCATACTCCAAAAAACCAACCTTTTTAAATAGCTGCAACTCCTCACTTTGGATAGGCAGGCGAGCATAGATGCGCAAACTCCCTCGCTCGGCAGTTTGCACGCACAGGTGGGTTAGCAAACGCTGCCAGATGGCATGGCTGCCGTTGCCGGTAGTGAGCGCCGGGGCCATAAAAACAACGTCCCGCTCCGGCCGCCCCGGCCGAGCACGCATCTGGGCTAAACCAACACTCCGGCCGTTTTCATCCTGTTGGTCCAAAATAAAGGTGGTTGAACCGGCATGAGGCGCTAAGAGGGTATCCAGCCAGACCGAACGCAGCGGTGAACGCGGATGGGTTAATTGTTCCTCAATATCTAAAGGAGTGCCCATCCGCTGTAAGCGCGCCACCAGTCGGGAGTCGCGCAAATGAAAGGGTTTAATCAAAGCTTATGACTCAACAAAGAAGACTATCGGGTTTGCCAGTCAGGTAAACCCCTATAATAATTGTACCTGATATAAAATCGCTTGGCAAGTAAAAAATTTTTAACATTGCTTGAAATCTCCACCGGAGAGTCCGCTGCAAAATTAAAACACTCCGACTCGATGGGGGTTGGAGTGTTTGTGCGGGTGGAAAAGACAGGAAAAATCCGGGCGGCTTCAGACCAGGGGCCTGTCGTGGCGGTGGGCAGGAAGGGGAGGGTACTGCGGCGCTTCGGCCCGATAGGAAGAGGGTAATTGTTCCCAATTTGGCTCGGTATCGGCGATGACCTGTTTCCACCAGGTAGGACAGCGTGGTTTGACCACTTTGACCGTGTACCAGGCCGTGGCAATGGTCAGAATATCAAAACTTATCCAAATGATCAGAAATTTGAGAAACCAGTCCATTAGCAGGAAACCTCTATTCTTTACCTCAAAAACTCATGCTACTATTTTGGGGGATGATTTGGCTGATAAGCCATTCTATATTTCGGCACAAAGACCCTGCCGGCCCATAAAAGTAACGTAAAATCTACCCTACGCTTTATTAACAAGATATTCGGTTGTAGTTTCAGTCTACCCTCATTTATGGTATACTGGAGTCATAACATAAAGTGGAGGCGTTTCGATGGCTCTGGTCAAAATTTCAGCGGATAAACGTTACCTGGTCAACCCTAGCGGCCGGCCTTTTTTTGCTTTGGGGGTTAACTATGCCGGTTATTTTGACCGGGCCTGGAAAATGTGGGAAGCCAATCTGTTTGACCCCAACTTGATTGCCCGTGATTTTCGCAAGGCTCAAAATGCCGGGTTCAACACCATCCGCCTGTTTGTACACTCCGCCCTGGCCGAAGACATCCGCAAAGACAATTTTGCCAAGCTTGACCAGGTGTTGTCGCTGGCCCAAGATCACCAACTGCTGGTCATGCTGGCTCTGAACGACGCCCACTGGCTTGATTTGAACCGGGTGGGCCAATTAGACGCTAAAATTGCGGCCCGCTACAAGGATGTACCCACCCTCTTTAGCTATGACCTGGAAAATGAGCCGGTCTTTTACAACCTGGTGGCCGCTACTTACCCGCCCAAGTATCGCCCGCCCATCCACACCGGCCAGTTGGTTGACCAGTACGGCGTGCGGGTGAGCCGCACCGAAGCTGCCGATTTGCAGCGCCGCCGCCAGATTCCCGGCCACCTGGATGCCGATACTGCCTTTTATTACATCAATGCCTTGCGTCTGTTCATTGAGTATGACGCGGCCCTCAAAGCCTTTGTCAACCGGGGCAAGGGCACCATTGTAGATTTTATGCTCTCGCCCGAAGCCACGCCCTGGCACACCTTGATTGAGGTGCTGGATAAAACGGTAGAAAGCTGGCTGCGCGCCCGTATAGACCCCATCCGAGCGGCGGGCAGCCAACAACTGCTCACCGTCGGCTGGAACTGGCTGCACTTTGCCGCCCTGCCGGCCAACCGCCTGCTCGACTTGCAAGAGTACCACAATTATGAGCCGGCCACTTTAAGCGGCTTCAACACCAATGCCGCTCACCTGTCGGGACTGCGACGGGTCTTTCCACAGCATCCGCTTATTTTTGGCGAATTTGGCTGGAGCAACCAGTCCAGCGCAGACCCGGCTCAAAGCAAGCCGGTGCATCCCGGCCTGACCGGCTTTTACGAGGCGGCCACCTATGCCTACCTGCGGGCTAACGGCTTTGCCGGCGGCTTCAAATGGATGCTCAACGATGTGCAGGCGCCCAACAACCCTTACGAGGCCAACTTTGGCGTTTTTAGCGCGGGCGACACGCCTAAACCCATCCGAGATTTGGTGCTGCACTTTAGCCAGGATTGGCCCGGCGTGGAACAAAAAGCCACCTTTGTGACCAAGCGCGACCTGGACAACAGCTTTTCTTATCGCCTGGACTTTCCCCAGCAGATTACTTTGGGCGGCTACATTTATCAGAATGAAGCGGTCAGTTGGAAAGCCGAGGGTGGGCTGGCCTACTGCTTTATCAAACAAAGTTCGGCCGGGCTGCTGGTTGACTCGTACGGGGCAGGCCGTCTCTCGCTTGATCCCTGGGATGTGGTTTCTACCTGGAACAGGGCTTGTGAGACGGAGGTTTACCAGATTTTTAACAACCAGCAGCGCACCAAACAGCAAACTCTGGCTCCCGGCAAAAGTGTAGAGCTTGACCTGCGCCCCGGCGCACAGTACCTGATTGCCATGGGCCGGGAAGTAACCCCGCCCACCGCCGACCCCACCCCCAAGCCGGGCGAGCATGTGCTGCTGCTGACCGATTTGGAGCAATACCTCCCGGCCAGTTTGAATTACATCCGCCGTTTTGCCCCGGATTTAACCTTTACCACCGACGACATCGGCGAGCGGTGGTCTTACATCACCATCATTGCCTCGCCGGAACGAGTGCCGGAGGCGCAACTGGACGCCATGCGTGGGGCCGGCGCCTTGCTGGTCGAGCGGGTGATTGGGGCGACGCCTCAAGCCACCCAGGCCCTGCTGGATGAGATGGCCCAACGCAACCAGCGCTTCCGCACCACCCCCACCCCGCCGCACGAAGGCCCGCCGCCGCCCAACAGCGGCGAAGGCAACGAGAGCCAGGATGAAACCTACGTGGTTAAACCCGGTGATACCTTGAGCAAGATTGCCTTGCAGGTGTATGGCAACGCCGGCCTGTGGACGCTCATCTTTGAGGCCAATCGAGACAAGCTGTCCAGCCCCAGTTTGCTGCGTGTGGGTATGGAGCTGCGGATTCCCAAGCGGGAGTAACCTAGAAAATTAGCCGCAGATGGAACAGATTAAAGAGATAAAGCTTGCTTTGTGGTACAATACAGCAAAGCAAGTTTTGTTATTTGATCAAAGAAAGAGGGACAAGATGACGGGTCAGCCCAAACAAGCTGTTGCTAACATGGAACGCCCGGTTGGGGAGTCTGCCCAGGAACGGGCCTGGCCGCCGCGACAGGGTCAGTGGACTTATGAGGATTGGTTACGCCTGCCCGAAGACAATTGGCAGTACGAAGTCATCAAAAGAGTACTCTATGTGGCCCCTGCCCCTAATACTGACCATCAAGGTATTGTCACCGAGCTGGGTTGGCACATGCTCAATTTCATCAAACAAGGCCAGCGGGGAAAATTGTATCACGCTCCTATTGACGTTTACTTGCCTGGTCAGGAAACGCCCGTGGAGCCGGATTTAGTCTTTATCGCCGCCAACCGGCTGGAAATTATCAGCAAGCGGGGTATCGAAGGCGCGCCCGACATGGTGGTAGAAATTCTCTCGCCCAGCAGTTGATGGCGCGACCGGCGAGCCAAGTTGCCTTTGTATGAAGAAACCGGAGTGCCGGAATGTTGGTTGATTGACCCGGAATTGCAAACGATTGAGATTTATGTTTTGCGCGAGCGGAGTTATGCCTTATTGGGGCAGTGGGGCCGGGGTGAAGTGGCCGCTTCGCTAGTGATGGCCGGGTTTGAGATTGGGGTAGAGGCAATTATGCCGATGGCAAGCAGTTGAGTTACCCTACAACGAAAAAAAACTTAGAGGATAATTAAAGAATTTATGAGAGACAACGCTTTTGACATTCTCCAGGAACGAGGCTTTTTGGCCCAGGTGACGGACGAAGCTGCCGTGCGCAAGCTGCTGGGCCAGGAACCCATCACCTTTTACATAGGCTTTGACAGCACCGCCGACAGCCTGCACGCCGGCCACCTGGTTCCCATTATGGCTATGATGCACTTGCAGCGAGCCGGCCATCGCCCGATTGGGTTGGTGGGCGGCGGCACCACCATGGTGGGCGACCCCAGCGGCAAGGACGAAATGCGCCAGATGCTCTCCGAGGAAGCGATCCGGGCCAATGGCCGCAGAATCCACGCCCAGCTCAACCATTACCTCCATTTTGATGAGGGTAAAGCCATCGCCGCCAACAATGCCGACTGGCTGCTTGACCTCAAATACATCGAGTTTTTGCGCGAGATTGGCCGCCATTTTAGCGTCAACCGCATGCTGACAGCGGAAGCCTACAAACTGCGCCTGGAAAAAGGGCTAAGCTTTATCGAGTTTAATTACCAACTGCTGCAAGCCTATGATTTCCTGGAGCTTTACCGCCGCTACGGCTGCCGCATGCAGATGGGCGGCGATGACCAGTGGAGCAATCTACTGGCCGGGGTGGATTTGATTCGCCGGGTGGAGGGAGCTGCGGTAGAGGCCATGACCTACCAACTGCTGACCACGGCCAGCGGGGCCAAAATGGGCAAAACGGCGGCGGGCGCAGTCTGGCTGGAGGCCGAAAAACTCAACCCTTACGATTACTACCAGTACTGGATCAATTGTGACGACCGCGACGTGGGCAAACTGCTCAAAATCTTTACCTTTTTGCCGCCGGACGAAATCAACCGGCTGGCGGCCCTGGAAGGGGCGGAACTGCGCGAAGCCAAACGGGTGCTGGCTTTTGAGGCCACGGCCATCACCCACGGCGAAGCCGAAGCCCGCACCGCTGAGGCCGCCGCCAAAGCCGCTTTTGCTAAAGAGGGTGATTTGGAAGCAATGCCCACCACTGCCGTTAGTATGGCTCGGCTGGCGCAGGGTCTGGGGGTATTGGAGATTTTCACCGAGGTGGGACTGACCCAATCGCGGGGAGAAGCGCGGCGGCTGGTGCAGCAGGGCGGAGTCTATGTTAATGATGCCCGGATTGACCAGGCTGAGGCGGTGCTAACCATCAAAGATATCACACCCGGCGGGATTCTACTGCGGGCCGGCAAGAAGAAGTATCACCGGCTGGTTGTCGAAGATTGATTGATTTTTAACGCAAAGACGCCAAAATACACCCCTTCTGGGTGTCCTGGGGGCAAAAGCGCAAAGCTTCTGTATTTTTCCTTGCGTCTTGGCGATTTTGCGCTATTGCGTTTAGATTTCTAGTTTTTTAGTGGATTCATATCTCGGGCCGCCGGGTATGCCACCCGGTGGCCTGCTCGTATTGGTAAGCCACCTGCAAAATCCGGCTTTCGCCCAGGGCCGGGCCGATGATTTGCAAACCCACCGGCATGCCCTCAACAAAGCCGCACGGCACAGAAATACCGCACACCCCGGCCAGGTTGAGCGTTACGGTGAACACGTCGCTCAGATACATTTGCAGCGGGTCATCGGTTTTGCTGCCTAACTCAAAGGCCACCCCCGGCGCAACGGGCGAGACCAGCACATCCACCTGTTTAAAAGCCTGCTCAAAATCACGCCGTAATAAGGTGCGCACCTGCTGCGCCTTCAAATAATAGGCATCATAATAGCCGGCCGAAAGGGCATAGGTTCCCAGCATAATCCGCCGTTTAACCTCCGGCCCAAAACCGGCGGTGCGGGTCTGGCGGATAGTTTCCCACATGTCGCCCCCATCCTGGCGCAAACCAAAGCGCACCCCATCGTAGCGGGAGAGGTTGGCCGAGGCCTCTGCCGTAGCGACCAGATAATAGACCGGGACGCCATAGCGAGTGTGCGGCAGCGAAACCTCCACCACCTCTGCGCCCAGGTCAACCAGTTGAGCAATGGCGGCCCGCACGGCGGCTTCAACCCCGGCTTCAACCCCGGCAATAAAATATTCCTGGGGGACGCCGACTTTCAAGCCTTTCAAGCTCTGCGCCCGTTTTATCTCAGCCACGTAATCCGGTACGGGCGCATTGAGGCTGGTTGAGTCGCGCGGATCGTGCCCGGCAATGCAGCGGAGCAACATGGCAGCGTCTTCCACATCTTTGGCCAGCGGGCCAACCTGATCCAGCGAGGAGCCAAAGGCAATGACCCCATAACGGCTAACCCGGCCGTAGGTGGGCTTCAGCCCGACTACCCCGCAATAAGAGGCCGGCAAACGCACACTGCCGCCGGTATCGGTGCCCAGGGCGGCCAGCGCCTCTTGCGCCGCCACCACCGCGCCGCTTCCGCCGCTGCTGCCGCCCGGAACCCGGCCCACATCCCAGGGGTTGCGGGTGATGTGATAGGCCGAGTACTCGGTGGAGGAACCCATGGCAAACTCATCCATGTTGGTTTTGCCCACAAAAACCGCCCCATCCCACCGGAGTTTGGTAATGACCGTCGCATCAAAGGGCGGGGTGAAGCCGCTCAAAATTTTGGAGCCGGCGGTGGTGGGGACGCCCTGGGTGACAATAATATCTTTGATACCCAGAGGAATGCCCAATAAGGGGTGATCTTCGCCCGTGGCCCGGCGCTCGTCGGCCAGGCGAGCCATGTCTAAAGCGAGGTCGGCTTGCAGGCTGAGATAGCCGCCCACCCGGTCTTCCACGGCCTCGATGCGCTCCAGAACGCTTTCGGTCAACTCTACCGAGCTAATCTCGCCATGACGCAGTTTGTCCTGGGCTTCGTGAATGGTCAGTTCGTACAGTTCCAAAAGTCCTCCGAAAAATCAGTCATCAATCATCAGTTGTCAGTGGTCACGTAATCTACTTGACGCCTGACACCAAATCACGTGACACTTCATCACTTGACACCCTATTCCAACACCGCCCGCACTTTGAAGCTTTGGGCTTCAGCTTCCGGGGCATTATCCAAAGCTTCTGCGGGATCCATGGAAAGCTGAACTTCGTCGGGCCGCATGATATTGTCTAACGGGATGGCGCTGGTTATGGCCGGAACGCCGGTGGTATCAACCTGCTGCAACATTTCGGCGTAATCCAAAATGGCCGAAAGCTGCT